>JALYJH010000008.1 GCA_030775415.1 Acidobacteriota bacterium
TTTCGAAATGATCATCATCAGCACACGGCACTTCGGTGGAATCGGCGTGATGAATATAGAGGAACAGGAGCAACTCGCGGATATGATACGGCAGGTAAGCCGAATCTACGACGGGCTGTTTCAATCACCTTTTCCCTACACGATGGGCCTTCATCAACAGCCCTGCAACTGTGAAGACTCGCGTGCCTGGCACTTCCACGTTCATTACTTTCCGCCACTCCTGCGCGCGTCCGTTCGCAAATTCATGGCTGGCTTCGAATTGCTGGCGACTCCGCAGCGCGACGTGACACCCGAGTGGGCGGCTGAACAGTTGCGAAAGGCAGCTGCTGTTCTGCGCTAGACAGGTGTGAGTTAAAGTTCCAGATTGCCGCGATACAACATATCGCGCAGCGTGAATTTACACTTCACTTCCAGCGGACCTACTTTCGTAACGAATGTTACCTGCTTATTGTCGGCCACAATCGGCAACACCCTTGAAAAATAGAACAGGGTTCCCGCCGGCAGGAGCGGGGTCTTGGGCGCGACCTTTACTTGCTGTAGTTCCAGCGGATCATCCTTCCGCTCGAGTCGGGTGTTTTCGATTAAATAGTCCATCTTCGCCTTGCGTTCCGCGGGCTCATCGTCATCAGACGGCACGCCAACCCCTGGTATGTCGCCGATCAGCGCAAGGATGTAGTTTTCCTCGGCATCTTTGCTCTTAGCAGGCTTGACCGCCTCCCGCACGGGCAGAGCAGACTCCCAGAGCACGGTCGCCTTCCAGTTCGCCGCGGCACCTGGCATGGGTATGGCGCTTCCGGGATTCGTAGTTCTTCTGCCTCCGCGACCGCTCGTCGCTGCCGTCCGCGGAGCCGAGGACAACCCTTTGTGCGCCGCGCTATCGAAGATAGAAGCATCCTTCGCCCAGGGCGACTTGCTCAGCAACTGCTGAATCTCATCGGCGGTCCAATCCGCCGGTTTCTTCTCGTTCCAAAAATCCTTGGCCCAGGCCGGCAGAAGCGCAGTTCCGCCAAGTCCTAGTCCCATCAAGACGGCGCTTCGCCTGGTAATCATCTCTTGTTTCGACGCCGGATGCTTTGCCGCGGTTACCCGGCAAGCAAGGTTGACACCATCTTAATGCAACGGGAGATTGCTCAAGAGCATTTTGCCGCCGCTCTCGGCAACTGTGATCAGATGCTCTCCACCCACCAGTTTTTCAAAGCGCGGCCGCTCGGGATCGTTTGCAACGACGTAATAGCGGTGAGGGCTTAGCCACCGCTGCTTCCACTGCTGGTCACTGATGAACACGTCCGGCGCATCCGGCGCATACGACCCGTAGATCAGATTATTCGTTCGCCCATTCAGCAGGAGTGCAGTGCGGTTCGTATAGAAGAAAACCGAAGAGAAGGTGTAGTAATGTTGATCGATCACCAACTCCCCGGCGGGCGACTGGAGTAGGGCGCGAGCCAGTGGTCGAGAGGACATATACGGATCGAACACTACTAACGCCAGCCTGGCCGCGTGTAAAAACAACACGGCCATCAAAGCCGCCGCTAAAAATGCCCGCTGCCCGGTAGCTTTCAGCGTTCCCAACGCGCCCACCAAAAACGCCAGTCCAGCGACGAATAGAGGCAGCCGTAAATAGGCAAACGACGGAATGGTAAGGTCCCCAATATGCCCCATCGAAAGCGTGTAAGCATCCGGATTCTGCACCAACGCCGTCGAAATATCGCCCGGGGAAGGCAGGCCTCGCACTACGAACAGCAGGGCAAAGCACGCCAGGGCGGCCAACGCCAGAATCGCCGAAAGGACCCGCGTCCCCCAACGGACCCAATCGCCGCCCGTCGCCATAGCCGACCCTAACAGCAGCGCGAGCGCCGGATAGCAAGGCATCGAATAGTATTCCTGGGTAGTCGAAAACGTGAAAAACACTAACAAAAAGCCAGTCCAACAAAGCGCCAGCAGGCGGGTTTTCCCGGCGCGATCCGTGGGCCTGAAGTTAAGCTTCGCTATCGCGGGAAAGTAAACACTCCACGGAAACAGCCACACCAGATGCAAAGCCCAGAACCACACTCGCGGAACCGTATCGTAATCGCGGGGAAAGCGCAGGTTGAGAAAACGCAGCACCTGCTCGTTCATGAAGAAAAACCAGAGGAATCCGTGATATTCACCAGGGGCGCTGTGAAACTTGAGATCGAAATACGGCGGATTGCGCAGCGTCGCCAAAACGTGCCAGGGCACCGCAATTACCAGAATAATAAGTAGCCCGGTAATGGGACGCAGCCTCTTCCAAATATTGGGGGCCAGCAACTGCCGCGTGAACAACAAGTAGAGCAGGGCAGCACCGGCTGGAAACACGAGTCCGATCAGGCTTTTGAGCAACAAGCTGATCCCGATGCTCACTGCCAGCAGCAAAGCCCACAGCCCGGGCCTCCGCTCCTCCTCATCAATCGCCCGCAAAAAGGCCCACATAGTGAGGGTCATGGTGGCCGTAATCGTCACGTCCGGAATGAGGATCCGTGTGAATAGAAAAAGTCCGATGCACGTGGCTATGCACAGCCCCGCGTAGAACCCGGCGCGTTTTCCGAAAGCCCAGATGCCGAAAGCCGCCGTCAACCAAGCCAGCGCCATCGCCGAGAGAGCGATGGGAATCCGCGCGGCCCAATCGTAAGGGCCGAAGATCTTATAGGCGGCGGCAATCGCCCAGTAAATCAGCGGAGCTTTCTCGAGATACGCGACGCCGTCCAGCCGCGCCGTCACCCAGTCGCCGGAAGACACCATATTGCGCGCAATCTGCGCCTGCACGGCATCGACGTCGTCCATTAATGAAGGTGGGGAAATACTGCATCCGAGGTATACCGCACCGGAAATCAGCAGCACCGCCAAATAAAGCAGACGGCGTTGTCGAGCGCTAATATTTCCCGGATCAGCGCTCAAACTTCGCCTTGGGCCGAGGAGGACGGGAGCGAGTTGCCGCTGCTTCCGCCATTCCACGCGCGGCAGGGATATTCAAGTTCCATAGCGATCTGCTTGGAGGGCTTGGCGTTGTAGTAATGGGACATTGAGAAAAGCGCGTGTTCGCCCCCTCTTCCTTGAAGCATAAGCTGAGCCGAATACTTCATCATAATTGAAACGGTTGATCAGCGCCTCGTCGAGTTCCGCCTCATCTGTCACCTTGACGAGGGGTAGAACGACGGCGGCTGCTTCGCAAAAGGCATGGCCAAGAACTAATATTTATTTAGCGCTCCGTCAGGGGAGATACATCTACTGAAACGCTGATGACGTGCTCACCGCCGCCCAGTGCGACACCCTTTACCGGAGTCACATCCGAATAATCGCGACCCCAGGCCAAAGTAAGGTGACGTCCGCCAGGCATGGTGTTATTGGTTGGATCAAATCCCTGCCAGCCGAGGACCGGACACCATACCGAAACCCATGCGTGCGACGCTTCGGCGCCCGTGAGATTCGTGTCATTACGCAAATAACCGCTGATGTAGCGTACCGGAAGTTTGAGTGAGCGCAGGCACGCAATCATCAGGTGCGCAAAATCCTGGCACACGCCATGCCGAGTTTCGAGAACTTCATCGATCGGCGTCGAAATGGTGGTCGCCCGTTTGTCGTACTGAAATTCTTCATAGATGCGCCGTGAGAGGTCGTTAGCCGCGTCCAGAAGCGGCCGCCCCGCTACGAAGGAAGGCTCCGCATAAGCCGCGAAGGACTTGCCCACCGTGACCAACGGCGATTCAAAGACAAATTGCGAGGCTTCGAAATCGTCTCTCAACGCCCGCCTTCGCGCCAGTTCGCGCACTTCCTCCCAGGGCGGGGAAAGCTGCAATTCGGGCGTGCCGGCCGGGGTCAGATCCACCGCGCATCGTGAGGTGATGGTCAGTTCGCGGTGCGGCTGGCTGATCGAAAACATAGTCACCGGGTTACCAAAATAATCGTCGCGATCGGCGGTAAAATCTGGCTCCGGATCAATATTGAGACGATGATCGAGTACTGTCTGTCCGAGGCAAGCGCGCGGCGTCAAGTGCGCCTCGGAGTGGCACGTGGAGACAACATCGCTATAGAGGTAACGTGTAGTGTGAGTGGCTTGGAACTTCATCGCGTTCTCAAGGAGCCGACAACTGCCGCGACTGGGGTGAGTGACTGAAATACGCGCGGGTCAAGGTTTCCGAAAGCTGATTTAGCTCCTTGATCAGCCGCACGCACAGGGCTTCCAAAGGCACCGACGGCCCCGTCGCGCCATCCCGCACCAATTCCCGCACATCGGAAAGCTGTACTCCGGTCAATAGGGAAAGCGCCAGCCGCGCTTCCGCCGGGCGCCGAATCGCGGTATGACTCGCCGGAAGCTGATCCACGTCCTCCTGCAAACGCGCGAGTTGGAACGCGATGGATCGCGGATTGGCTTCGTCGGCCAGCAATAAATCCAGCACCAGATCGTTTTGCAGCGAAGTTAAATAGCGCGACCGGTAAGTGATCGAGCTATCGGCGATTTCGAGGACCGCTTCCAGTACTCCCACGTCGGCCGGTGAATCTTCAGCCAAGCTGCTGCGGAGCAATTCGGCCATTTGCAATGCGCGCTCCAGACGCCGCCCGATATCCAAAAACCGCCAGCCATCGCCGCGTGTCATGCCCTCCATCACAAGTCCCGCGAAGGCTGACAAGGTGATGATGGCGCGATCCAGACGATCCTGGGCAGCGCCCATCTGCAGCATCTCAACAGGAGGCGCCGCTGAAAATTGTTGATCCAGCTGATTCAAAATCAACCAGGCATCCACGGAAATGCGATCCCGCAACAGGCTCGCCACCCTCCGTACCTGATGGACATTCGAGGCCAGCCAGCTCGCCGGGTCATACATCATCTCCAGCAACTCACGTTCCGGCGCGCCCGGCCCAGTGCGCTCCGGCAGATATCCCAGCGCCTGCAACACATGCAAGCCCAAGTTGAGTCCGGCGGTTCGCGTGACATCGCCTTCCTGAAACACACGTCCTAGAATCGCGCGTGAAATTCTGACCACCGCCTCCACTCGTTCGGTATACCGCCCCAGCCAGAACAAGTTGTCGGCGACGCGGCTCGGCAGATCGAATGTCGCGCGGCTCACTTCGAGCGGATGCGTGGGCGGCCGCAGCAAAGTAAACTCCGGAGCCGGCCCCTCGCCCAGAACCCAGGTGTCCTTACTGCCTCCGCCGCGCTGCATCGAAACCACCATGTTGCTCAATGACGCCGAAATACGGCTTAGCCCGCCGGGCATCACTGAGTAACTCGATCCTGTACTCACAGCGAAGACGCGCATTACCAAATGCCGCGGCTGCAGCGCTCGCCCTTCCCACACGGGGACCGTGGACAGCGCCACTTGTTCCTGCGCTACATAACGGCCTGGGTTTGCCCGCATCTTTGCGATTAAGTGCTCGCGCTCGGAGGCGTTGAGTCCCGCGCCGAAGATTGGATCCTCGCCTGTGCCTGGAAAGGTGGGCTTGATTACCAGTTCTTCCAGATGTTCCGCTGCATAAGCCAGCGGCTTCTCCTGTCCGCACCACCAGGTAGCGACCGTGGGCATTTTCAAATCTTCGCCCAGCAGTTCCTTACAAAGCCCCGGCAGAAACGCGGCGTAAGCCGGAGATTCCGCCAAGCCCGAACCCAGCGCATTGGCCACCGACACTGTTCCCGACCTGACCGCCTGCACCAGCCCAGGCACACCGAGCATGGACCGGCTATTTAGTTCCAGCGGATCGCAAAAATGATCGTCCTGCCGCCGCACGATCACGTCCACGGGCAACAGGCCGCCCAGAGTCTTCAAGTACACGTGGTTTTCCCGCACCGTGAGATCGCCGCCCTCGACTAACGTGTAGCCCAAATAGCGCGCCAGGAAAGCATGCTCGAAATAAGTCTCATTGTAGGGACCCGGTGTGAGCACCACGATGCGCGGATTCTCGCGACGCACCGGCACCATCTGCTGCAGCGCGTTGCGATAAGCCTGGAAAAAATTCGCTACCCGCCGCACATGTGACGCGCGGAATACTTCGGGCATCACGCGCGTACTCACCAGGCGGTTTTCAAGAGCGTAACCTGCCCCGGAAGGTGCCTGCGTGCGATCCGCTAAGACCCACCACTGCCCGTCGGGCGACCGTGCGAGATCGGCCGAGTACATATGCAGATGCACTCCGCCCTGCGGCGCAATCCCCCAACAGGAACGCAGAAACGCCGGATTCGGCAGCACCAATTCCCGCGGCAGCAAATCCTGGCGTAGCAAGCGCTGAGGCCCATACAGATCCGCCAGGATGGTGTTGAACAACATCGCGCGCTGCGTGATCCCAGCCTCGATGGCCTTCCATTCGTCCGGATCCATCACCAGCGGAATGGGATCCAGCTGCCAGGGCCGCGCATGATTCTGCGTGGCGCCGTAAATGTTATAGGTGATGCCGTTGTCGTGAATCAGACGGCGCCCCTCGTGCCAGCGCCGCGTCAACCCGTCATGGCCCATGGCCGCCAGGGATTCCGTCAGCTTGCGCCAGTGCCCGCGCACCCCGTCCTCGCCACTCAAAACCTCATCGTAGAATCCTGGACTAGCCGCATACGGCCACGCAGCATCCAGTCCGGCGTCGGTTTGAATTTTTGGACGGCTACCCATTTACGACTTTGTCCTAGTGTGCCATACCAGATAGCCGGCGCCCCGCCGCCGGCGCTGGACGGCGCAAATCCAGCGTCAGAGGAAAGTCCGCATTCTCTTCCGCAGCGGGCGCCGCCATCGGTCCCGGCGTATGCCCAAACGGAAAGAATCGCGCCGCCCTCCGCGCTTCCGCTTCATTCGCATTCACGGGGAACGTTTCAAAGGTGCGCCCCCCCGGATGCGAAACATGATACGAGCAACCGCCCACCGACTTTCCGGCCCAGGTATCGATAACATCAAAGACCAAAGGCGCATGCACCGGGATGGTCGGATGCAAACACGAGGGGGGCTGCCAAGCCCGATACCGGACCCCCGCGACGTGCTCCCCTTGCCGTCCCGTAAACGCCAAGGGCAACCGTCGCCCATTGCAAGTCACCGCAAACCGCGAGCTTGTCAGGCCCGCCACTTTCACCTGTACCCGTTCGACGGATGAATCCACATACCGCGCTGTACCGCCCGGTGAGCCTTCTTCGCCCAGCACGTACCAAGGTTCCGTGGCCTGCCGAATTTCAATGTCGATTCCCGCATGATGCGCCCGCCCCAACGCCGGATAGCGAAATTCGAAATGCGGCGCAAACCATTGCGCATCGAACGCATAGCCGGCGCGCCGCAAATCGTCGAGAACGTCTCCAAAATCCCGGCTGGTGAAATGCGGCAGCATGAAGCGGTCATGTAATTGCGTTCCCCAGGCAATGGGAGCCTCCTTATAAGGCGTCTTCCAAAACCAGGCAATCAATGCACGTACCAGCAATTGCTGGGTTAAGCTCATGCGCGCGTGCGGGGGCATCTCAAACCCTCGCAACTCCAGCAACCCCAGCCGCCCGGTGGCCGTATCGGGAGAATAAAGTTTATCGATACAAAACTCCGCCCGATGCGTGTTCCCTGTCAAATCCACCAAGATGTGGCGGAAGATCCGGTCCACTAACCAAGGCGGAACCTCTCCCTTACCGGGATCAGGAATCAGGCCAAACGCAATTTCCAATTCGTACAAGCTATCCGCGCGCGTCTCATCCACCCGCGGAGCCTGACTGGTAGGCCCAATAAACATGCTGGAAAACAAATAGGACAGCGCCGGATGATTCAGCCAATACGCGATCATGCTGCGCAGCAGATCCGGCCGCCGTAGAAACGGACTGTCCGCCGGAGTCGCCGCCCCCAGCACAAAATGGTTTCCGCCGCCGGTACCCGTGTGACGCCCATCGAGCATGAATTTCTCGGTGCCCAACCGCGTGTGCCGCGCGTCTTCGTAGATCGCGGTGGTGTTGTCCACCAGTTCTTGCCAATTTCGGGCTGGATGGACGTTTACCTCGATCACACCGGGATCCGGCGTTACTTTGATGTTTTCGATGCGCGCATCGTGCGGCGGCGTGTACCCCTCAATCACCACCGGCATCTTGAGGTGCGCCGCCGTGTCCTCGAGGGCAGCCAACAAATCCACGTAATCCTCAGCAGAATCCACCGGCGGCATGAATATGTGCAGTCTTCCGCCCCGCGGCTCGACGCACAAGGCCCGTCGCACGATCCACGGAGCCGACTCGCCCACCTCCGGCTTTTTATCCCGCTCCGTAGGCTGACGCGATTGCAGCGCCGGCGGTATGGCCACATCGCGTTCCGGTACAGGCAGGTGTGCCCGAGCTACCGTCGGATCCGGCTCGTGCACAACCGGCACATCCGCCGCAGCCACCCAAGGCAGACTAGGCAACGGCAACCGCAGGCCCACCGGCGAATCTCCTGGGAGTAAAAACAAATGTTGACCGCGCAGCATCCACAAGCCGGTCTGCCACTCTGGCCCGCTTTTTCCAAGCCCGCGTTGCAGGGGAAGCACCATGCCTACCGGATTTTCCAACCCGCGCGCGAAAACTTTGCGGAGGCGCTCGCGCTCCAGCGGATCTTCCAACTGATTTTCCAGCGGATCGACATTTACTGGCAGCGCCCGCTCCTGGTGCAAGTGGTAAAAGGGATCTTCAAACGCGGAGCTAACATACCCCGGGTTTAGACCCAAGCGCCGCGCCAGCGTTTCCGCAAAACTCTTCGCTTCCGCGGTGCCAAATCCGTACTCAATGCCGTCCCGTGCCAGCAACTCGCGATCCCGCCACAGCGGGATTCCATCCTTGCGCCAATAACATCCCAACGACCAGCGCGGCAAGGGTTCGCCCGGATACCACTTGCCTTGTCCGTAATGCAGTAGCGCGCCAGGAGCAAACCTCTCTCGCAGCCGCTCCAGCAACCCGCCTGCAAGTTTCCGCTTCTCCGCACCAAGAGCGGCCGTATTCCACTCCGCGCCTTCCATGTTTTCTATCGACACAAAGGTAGGCTCGCCGCCCATCGTCAGGCGAATATCCCCGGCGCAAATTTCTCGATCCACCTGGCACCCCAGCGCGAGTATACGTTGCCACTGCTCTTCCGTGTAGGGCAGCGTGACGCGCGGATCTTCCATTACCCGCCACACGGCCATCTCATGCGCAAAAGTTACTTCACAGGGGTCAACGTTCCCGGAGACCGGGGCCGCGGAAGATGGCTCGGGAGTAGCCGCCAACGGAATATGCCCCTCGCCCGCGAACAATCCCGAAGTCGGGTCCATCCCCACCCAGCCCGCGCCGGGTAAATAAACTTCGGTCCAGGCATGCAGATCGGTGAAATCCTGATTGGCACCGGGCGCCCCATCGATGGCCGTGATATCCGGTTTCAACTGAATCAAAAATCCTGAAACAAACCGCGCCGCAAGTCCTAAATGGCGCAGCGCCTCTACCAGAAGCCACGCGCTGTCCCGGCATGAGCCGCTAGCCAACTCGAGCGTCTCCTCACTCGACTGAACCCCGGGCTCCATGCGGATCACATACCTAATCCCCTGCTGGAGTTTCTGATTCAACCCCACCAGAAAATCAATCATTGCCGTGGGACTGCGATCGATCGTCTTCAGAAGTGCAGCGAGCTGCGGCCCCGGCGGCTTCACTGCCAAAAATGGCGTCAACTCGTGCGCCAACCCAGCCTCGTAGGTGAAAGGAAACTTTTCCGCGTAAGGCTCCAGAAAAAAGTCGAACGGATTGATCACCGTCAACTCCGCCACCAAATCTACCTCAACGGTGAAATTCCGCACCTTCTCAGGAAATACTACCCGCGCCAGATAATTGCTGAAGGGATCCTGTTGCCAGTTTAGGAAGTGCCCCTTAGGCTCAATCTTCAGGGAGTAAGCGGTGACAGGAGTGCGGCTATGCGGAGCTGGCCGCAGCCGAATCACCTGCGGTGAAAGTTGAACCAGGCGGTCGTAGGAGTAACTAGTCTTGTGGTGCAGCGCAACGCGAATCGGCATATCGGGATCAGTCCGCGTGCGCCCCGGCCGCCTGTCCCACCGGCAGTCGCGTCACGAAATCGTTCGAAATGCCCTTGTCGACAGTGTTCATCTTCTCCTGAAGCGAATCCAAGTATTCGTGTAACCCGCCGTTAAGAATGTTTTCCACCGGCGTGAAATCCAGTTCCGCTCGCAGCAGCCCCATCACCTGCTCCGACGGATAAAAATACGATCCGCGGGGGCTCCCCGTGATCGCATGCAGCGATTCGTCGGCCGAGTGAATGCAAAACCGAATCGATCGCGGGAAGTCCCGGTCCATGATCAAAAAGTCGACGATATCGCGCGGCGAAATCCGCCCATGCTTCTTGCGGTACATGCCGAATCCGCTCACCGATTTCAAAACCGCCGACCAGTGAATGTCGTCGTAAGGCGTACCGACCACCCTGGCGGATGGCAGCAAAATAAAATATTTAACGTCCAGGATACGCGACGTCTTGTCCGCACGCTCCAGTTTCCGCCCCATGCGCACAAAATGCCAGGGCTCATTATGCGACATGGTAGCGTCGGTGATCCCTTGAAATAGATGGCAGCCCATACGGATCGCGCGAAAAACTTCCGGTAGTTGCCCTGGATCCGGCATGCGCCGCTGCATCTGCATCTCCAGATACATGCTGTTGACCTGTGTCCACATCTCCGACGAAATGGTCTCGCGGACGGAGCGCGCATTCTCCCGCGCCGCTCTTAAGCACGAGGCAATCGAATTTGGATTCGCCGCGTCGTAAGTCAGAAATTCAATGACGCTAGCCTGCGAAGCCTCGCCAAAGCGCTTTTTAAACTCGTCCGTGTCGCCGCTCGTATCGATCAGGGGTTGCCACTGCTGCGCCGGTTCCATCGGCAAATCCAGTTGCAGATTCAGGTTCACGCCAATGAAGCGAGCCACGTTCTCAGCGCGCTCAATATAGCGCGCCATCCAAAAAACGGAGTCCGCCACGCGGCTCAACAGCGGAGGATTTTCCGTCATCAAGCCTCCGCTCCATTCGGCGCCGCCAAAACCCAGGTATCCTTGCTGCCGCCGCCCTGCGACGAGTTCACCACCAGCGATCCCTTGCGCAGCGCCACCCGCGTTAGGCCGCCGGGAAGCACTTTGATTTCCTTGCCGTAGAGAATGTAAGGGCGCAAGTCTACGTGTCTACCTTCAAAGTGATCGTCCACCAGCGTGGGCACTCGCGACAGCGCCAGCGTCGGCTGCGCAATATAGTTACGCGGATTCGCCGTAATCCGCCCCGCAAATTCTTGCCGCTGCTCCGCCGTCGAATGCGGACCTACCAACATCCCGTATCCACCTGCCTCATTTGCCGACTTCACCACCAGCTTGTCCAGATTCTGCAGCACATGCTGCCGGTCCTTTTCACGCCAGCACAAAAACGTCGGGACGTTGAACAGAATCGCATCCTCGCCCAGATAATAGCGAATCATATCCGGAACATAGGCGTAAACAACCTTATCGTCCGCCACGCCATTTCCGGGCGCATTCGCCAGCGCCACCTTCCCAGCGCGATAAGCATCTACCAGCCCCGGCACGCCCAACAAAGAATCTTTCCGAAACGCTAACGGGTCCATGAAATCGTCATCGATACGCCGGTAAATGACATCCACTTTCCGCAGGCCCTTGGTCGTGCGCATCCAGACGATGTCGTCCTGCACCACCAGATCGCGCCCCTCGACGAGTTGTATTCCCATCTGCTGCGCCAGAAAACTGTGCTCGAAGTAAGCTGAGTTATACATCCCCGGGGTAAGCAGGACGACGCTAGGTTTGTCGGCCGCCCCCGGCGGCGCAATCGATTCCAGCATTTCCAAAAGGTTGCTCGGATAATCGTCCACAGGCCGGACTCGCGAGCCCTCAAACACCTGCGGAAAAGTCCGCTTCATCAGATCACGGTTCTCCAGCACGTAGGAGACACCGGACGGGACCCGCAGATTGTCCTCTAAAACATAAATGTTTCCATCGCCGTGCCGTACCAGGTCCGTGCCCGTAATGTGACACCAGATACCCCTTGGCGGATTGATTCCCGCGCACTGCGGACGGTAAAAAGTAGCCGAGTAGATTACTTCCTCAGGAATGATCTTGTCCTTCAAGATCTTCTGGTCGTGATAGATATCATCGATGAACAGATTCAAGGCATGAATGCGCTGCTTGAGGCCGCGCTCCATCCAGGCCCATTCCTCCGCGCGCACGATCCGCGGAATCAAGTCGAAAGGAAAGATGCGCTCCGCCCCGGCCGAATCCCCGTAGACGTTGAAGGTGATGCCCATCTGCAGCAACAACCGTTCAGCGGCCTGCTGGCAGCGGATCAGTTGTCCGTCTTCCAATGATTCAATGGTGTCCAGCAGCAGCCGCGCTTCCGGACGCACCGCGCCATTGCCGTCGAACATCTCATCCTGAAACCCTTGGGTTTGATACGAACCGAACCGCACTTCGGACCTCCCTTTTCGCGGTGCGCCGTCAACGCAGCGCGGACAAAACAGGGTCCTACCGTCGTCTGGGACTGGAGTTTACATTATAACCGACAGCACATCGCTTTGCCGTCACCAATTCCTTCTCTGTTCCATTTCCCCGTGGCTCAATCGCTTCGCGCTTATCTTCTTCCTTACTCGCAACCCAGGCGTCCAAGCTAAACGCTGGATACCTTGGACAATTTTATAAAACCGGCGCCTGCATCAATGTTGCTAAGACGGGCAGGCCAGATCCAAGCGCACCCGCCCGTCTGCTTCACTACTCAGGCGAGTCGTATTCGCGTGCAGCCCGCCGTGAAAAATTCGAAAGGTACCGACGCTTACGGACAAAGTATTTTTCGAAATGGCGACGAGCATCCGTGTTAAACTGAGTTTTCCGCGCGCACGTCTCCCGCCCGACCCCGTCAGTCTTCGCTTTCAGTGTGATGCGTATGTCTGAACTGGCACAATACCTCGATCTCAAACTAGCCGCACTCGGCCAACCCACCGCCGGCGCCGCGAGCACACTACTCGCGACCGTCGGTCCTTTGTTGCGTAGCCATCGCCAAAAAGATCAACGGCTGGGACAACATCTGTGCCCCGCGGATCTCCGCATCCAGGCTTTTCTCGATGCCTACACAGGCGGCGCCGCGCCGAGCTTACCGGGCGATACGTTCATTCTCGATCGCCCCGGCCTCGCTCGCCTCATGTCGCTGCCGCCGAGTGAGAACACGTTTTCGTCTCCGTATCTGCGCTCCTATCGTGTAGCGCAAGGCGTCCTGCACAACCCCGCAAGTGACCGCCGCACCACCCAAGGAGTCTTCCACATCGCCGAAGGCGGCTTCCCCGTTGCCGCCGACAAACAAGCCGTGCCGGTCCAAGCCTTCGCCGCTCTTTTGAAAGCCGCCTTCGAGCCCCCGCCCGGTGTGATGACGCTGCCCAGCACCGCCGGACAGGGCGATCAAGCGCGCCTCTTCGTCTCTCTCTTATTACGCCCCCTGGTTTGTCCGGCTACCGGAACCGATCCTCAGAAGACAATGGAGATCCGCTTTTTCGCTCCCGCCAGCCTGGTTAGCAATCTCGATTTCGTCGAGTCCATCTTTGGCAATGGCGGTGATCCGCATCTCCCGGAAAACGACGCCGCCCTGGACCCCGCCCACTGGACCGGCCACACCGGTTGCGTCATTGTCGCTCCCCATATCGTCGGGCTTAAGAAGGTTGCGCTGGGTCTGCCGCGCACCGCCGATGCCAGCGAACGCCAAAGACGCGATGGCATGTGCTGGAGCGATCCCGACGAAATCTACAACGGCGGAAACGCCTTCAAAATTTGCGCCCGCGATCACCGCGGAGTGATGGTTACGATCATTGCCGACAATTACTACGGCTACTGTAAGAAGGAAGTCAAAACCCAAATCAGCTACGCGGCGAATTTATTTGGACTCTGCGAAGAAGAGCACGCGGGCGGCGCCATGGCCTCCGCCGCCTACGTACTGGGACAAGACTTCGACGCTAGCCGCACCATCAGCCTAAAGAAAAAATCCTTTGAAGAAGCCATCGACACCCTTGGCGACCTGGTAGAAGTCCTCCCGGGACGTCACGCCGTCGACCGCCGCTATCCCAATATCCATTACGTGCCCGAAAACGCCGTCTTCAATCTCCAACAGGGGCGCGTGAGTTGGGACGGTCACGAATTGACTCTCAGCAAGGATGCAACCTACTTCCTTCCCTCTGGCTTCCGTGTGCGCCTGGAGAAACATTTCGCCGGAACGTCGTGGCGATTGGTTGGTACGCGCCCGCGGGGCACCCTGTGCCACAAACCCTGCACTGTTTCAGGCGGCGGTAAATCCGAAATCTCTAAATCCATTGCCAACGCGCTGCTGCAAGGCCCCGTCTTCGTTCGCGATTACCACCGCGATATGGAGCAAGTGGCTAAGATCCTCAAGATGGATTGCGCGGCAATTTTTAAGGACCAGTCCGCTGACCCCCGCAAGAGCCGGCCGATTCTCAGCCCGGAACGTTCGCTCGGTTCCGTAATCCAACTGCTGACGCCCTCCTCCGCCTATACCGAGCAGTACAACCAGTGGCTCCGCGAACTGCCACAGACGACGCGCCAGTTGGTGTTCACGGTGAAGCGTTATTACCGTCCCGAGTGGGGCGAGAACTGGCGCGAACATTTCACCGTCGACCGCATTAACGGCTATCTCGCCCACGAGCTTAAGTTCGATAATCAAAAGCTGGTCAGCAATTATCTGCGCGTCGGCTACGATCCAGACGGCTCCTGGCGCATATCCAAGCTCCGTCCCGACTTTCACCCCGCCGACAAAGTTCAGTATGAAGACGACATTACCGCCTCCGTCGTCCTGCCACGCGAGAGTCTGAACGACCTCGATCCTGAATACGCCAACCCCAGCGTCAAGCTTGTCGCCAACTGCGAGACCCTGCTCTTCCAGCGTCCCGACGATGCTATCCACCGCGGTGCTGACCGCCAGGCGGAAGCCGACATTGCCAGCGCCGGCTGTTTCCTCTCAAATTACGAACCAATCTCAAAAGAGACAGCGCGCAGCATGGTCGATCACGTAGTCGAGTTCGATCGCTACAGCGAGCCCATGAAGCACCTATTTGAAGACTTCGTCGCCTCAGCCAATGGCGGCTACGTGGTTTCCTCGGCCGACCCGCGCATTGTGAATGGCAAGCCCTCCGGCAACCCGCGCTACTTGCAGCGGCGTCCCGATCTCTCCGCCCCTCGCGACTCATACCTGACCGAAATCGCCGCACGTCTGGAACGCGGAGTCCCGGCAAATCGCCCCGTGCATTTCCCCGTGAACGCCGTTTTAGCCGGACGTAGAAACAATCCGCCCGATCTCAAGCTCGGCCTGCCGCCGCTAGCCGTCTACGGTCCCATTCACTATCAAGAGCTTCCCGAGCTCTTCATGGAATTCATATCCAGCCTCACGGGCAAATCTCCGTCGACAGTCGGCTTCGGCAGCGAAGGCGCCCTCACGAAAGGCCCCTTTAACGCGCTCTGGCCGGTGGTCGACCTCAACAACGCGCTGGTCTCCGCCATCCTCACGGGATACGCAGGCTTCACAACTTCGGCCGGCTACGTCGGCCCCAACTACCGCGTCGATCACGACGTCAGCCTGCTGGTTCCTGAAATCTGGTGCCGCATGCGCGTAGCCGAGCGCGATCCCCAGTATTTAATCGCCGAGGGCTTTCTTGAGAGAGTGGAGGACGTCGAGTGCAATGGCCGCAAGGTTCTCGCCAGCCGGCTGGGTTACCGCATCACGTCTCTCTTCGTTGACCGCTTTCTGGGCCGTATCTTCGAAACCCCCGGTTCGGTGTTTCCCAACGAGCTGCTGCGCCCGGAGTCTCAGGATCTGGATCTCTACGCCGCGGGTGTCGACGCTATCGTCGAAACGCAGCAGCGCGTGGCGCTGAACTATTTTGAAGACGGCAGCGTAGCCGCCGCATGCCCGCCCCTGCATGCGCTGCTCCACATCATGGCAGGTGGAAATTACCAAGGGAAGGGAATCGGCCACCCCGAAATTCGCGCACTCTTCGAACGTGAAACCATGCTCGCCAGCGACTGGTATCGTGAACGTCTCCGGGTGAAACAAACCCGCGACATTGGTCTTTGGCGACGCCATGCCGCCGCGCTTGCCGCTGCCCGTGCCGGACGCGCCTCTGGTCTCGATTTAGGACCGCGCGAAGTTTTGATTAACCGTGAATTGGCGCGCGTCAGCAGCCCGTCCTATCTGGATGAACTTCGCGGCACCATTGGCGCAGACCCGTTTCATGGCCAATAACGTGCAATAAAACAGACAATGCAAATTCGCGTTGGCTATGAATTCGTCTATCAGTGTCCGCGCGAGACACCGATGTTGCTGATGGTGCACATCCATTACTCGCGCGCCGCTGACATCGTCGTTCCCGATCATTTGAAAACGAATCCCGTTATCCCTTTCACCTCTTATCGCGATCTTTTCGGGAACTGGTGTACGCGCATTGTTGCGCCCCCCGGACGCCTGCAATTAAGCGCTACCGGAGTGGTAAATGATACCGGCGAGACCGACCCCGTGGTCCCCACAGCACGCCAGCATGATTTAAAAGACTTGCCCGAAGATACCCTGGTATTCTTAATGGGAAGCCGCTATTGTGAAACGGACCTGCTATCGAACGCGGCCTGGCAGCTATTCGGGCAAACGGTTCCAGGATGGCAGCGCGTGCAAGCAATTTGCGATTTCGTTCACAATCACATTGTATTCGGCTATGAAAACGCCCGCTCTACGAAGACCGCCTGGGAAGCTTTCCAGGAACGCCGGGGTGTCTGCCGCGACTTTGCTCACCTGGCCGTCACCTTCTGCCGCTGTATGAATATTCCAGCCCGTTATTGCGCCGGCTACCTGGGGGATATGGGCACGCCGCCGCCCTATGGCGTCATGGATTTCGCCGCATGGTTCGAAGTCTACTTGGGCGGCGCCTGGCACACTTTCGACGCGCGCAATAACGTCCCGCGCATCGGACGCATCCTCATGGCCCGCGGCCGCGACGCCGCCGACGTTGCCATCGCCACCACGTTCGGCCCGAACACGCTAGAAAGTTTCCAGGTGTTCACCGATGAAGTTGTCGATAATGTAGTCAGCGCCTGATGTCTCTTCTCACCGTCCGCCACGTCACGGTCTACCGTTACTCGCGGCCGGTTGGTTTAGGCGAACATCGCATGATGTTCCGTCCGCGCGAAAGCCACGATCTGCGCCTTCTCACTTCGAGACTCGACATTACTCCGCGTCCGTCGAGCCTGCGCTGGCTGCACGATGCGTTCGATAACTCGGTTGCGGTCGCCACCTTCGTGGGAAAAACCGAAGAACTGTGCTTCGACAGTACCGTGACGCTCGAGCACGTCGAAACCAGCGTCCCGGATTACCCTCTGGAAGAATACGCGCAAACTTATCCGTTTCAGTATGAGGAAGATGAGCTGCCAAACCTGGGATGCGCGCTGGCGCATCATTATCCCAGCGACGAGGTGAAGCTCTGGGTGCGCCAGTTTCTGGATCTTTCCGGGACTACCCCCACGATGGGTCTACTGCGGTCCATCACGCTCGGTATCAAGAAAGATTTCCTCTACACACGCCGTACGGAGAAGGGCGTGCAGAGCCCCAGCGAGACGCTCGAAACCCGGCGCGGGAGTTGCCGCGATTTCGCGGTGCTGATGATGGAAGCCGTCCGTTCCCTCGGCTTGGCCGCGCGTTTCGTCAGCGGATACATTTTTGTTCCGGGCAGGGAAGCTTCGGGCACGACACTCGGCGGAGGCGCCACTCACGCGTGGATGCAGACGTATCTGCCGGGCACCGGCTGGATCGACTTCGACCCCACCAACAGCATCGTCGGCAATCGCAATCTTATTCGTGTAGCCGTCGCCTGGGACCCGCAGCAAGTTCTCCCGCTATGGGGCACTTTTATCGGTCCGGCGTCTTCTTTCCGCGCTATGGACGTTACCGTGAGCGTAACCGAAGATGAACCAGCCCGCGTTTGAAGTCTTGAGGCGCGACGCCCAAGGCCCGTTTGTTATCCTCTGCGATCACGCGAGCCATCACATCCCCGTGGAACTCAATGGCCTGGGCCTCGATGCCGCGAACCTGGCCCGCCATATCGCCTGGGACATCGGAGCCGCCGGCGTTGCCCGTGAACTGGCGAGCCTAGTCGATTCCACCGCGATTCTGTGCTGCACGTCGCGCCTGGTAATCGATTGCAATCGCCACCCTGGCGCCGCCGATCTCATTCCCGAAATCAGTGACGGCACAACGATTCCCGGCAATCACGGCCTAAGCCAGCAAGACAGGCAATCGCGCATCGACCGCTGGTTCACGCCTTACCACGACGCGATTGAAGCTGTGCTAGCCACGCGCGTAAAGCCGTTCGTACTGTCCATCCACTCCATGACGCCGGTCCTCGCCGGCATCCCGCGTCCTTGGCAGATCTCGCTGTCGAGTCACACTGACCGCAGTTTTGTAGACCCGTTACTAGCAGCCTTACGCCGCCCCGCGGACATCACAGTGGGCGACAACCAACCCTACGATCTCGATCCAACGTTTGACTACAGCGTCCCGCTCCACGCCATGCGCCGCCATTTGCCGTATCTTCAAGTTGAATTCCGGCAAGACGAAATCGCGGACGCCAAAGGTCAAGCCGCTTGGGCCCAGCGCCTGGCTGCGGCACTCCCCGCGGTTTCGGAGTTTTTTAGCTGATGGGTCCGGGCTCTACCACTGGCGCAGCGCGTTTCCGGACACTCTTCAGGGTTGGGCTGTCTAGACCACCCGGCGGCCGCTTACCAGGTTGACTACGATCAAAACTAGCGCGATTACCAGCAGGATGTGAATCAGGCCTCCGCCAATGCTCATGCTAAATCCGAGCAGCCACAGAATCAAAAATACCGCCACTAATGTCCAAAGCATATTGTTCTCCTTATAAACTGCCGATACCGTTCCAGTCGCGCGTTCTTCTAGAGGCAGGAGAGGGGCCGAACACATTTAGCACAACCAAACGCATTGGAATCAGCGCGCCCGTGGGTTTCCGTGCGCACACGACTGTAACGATATGTGGTCACGTGACCGGCGACGGTTACAGTGCTATCATGCTCGCGTGGAATTGCGAACCTCCGTCAAGATCATCAAGTTCGGCTATATCGTTTGTTTCCTACTGGCCCTCGGCATCGCCATTTACCTGCTGTCGATTCACAATGAAGACCAGCGCTTGTGGGGCTTGCTGGCAATTCCCCTGCTCGGCCTGATCATCTTCGCCATGCG
>JALYJH010000009.1 GCA_030775415.1 Acidobacteriota bacterium
GCGCCACAGTCTACAATGATCGCTATGAAGACCCTGCTGCTACTGATTTCCCTGCCCCTGCTGGCGCAGCAACTCCCCGAACATTTCGACAAACTAAAGCAACTAACGGAAGGAGGATCGAACGGCGAATCGTACTGGTCGCCCGACAGCAAGCGCATTATTTTCCAATCGACGCGCGATGGACGCACTTGCGATCAGGAATACATTATGAACGCGGATGGCTCGGATCAGCATTTGGTGTCAACGGGCAAGGGCGTCACGACGTGCGGTTATTTCACCAGCGACAACCAGCACATTATTTACGCTTCGACGCACGAAGGGGGAGACGCGTGCCCCGCGCCGCCGGATCGCAGCAAGGGATATATGTGGTCCATCTATCCTAGCTTCGATATTTATCTCGCCACGGATCGCGGCAAGATCATCAAGAAACTGACCGATACGCCGGGCTACGATGCCGAAGGCACGATTAATTTCAAGACGAAGAAGATGATCTACACTTCACTGGCTTCGGGCGATCTGGAGCTGTGGACTATGGACGAGTACGGCAGCGGAAAGAAACGCCTCACCAACACGGAAGGGTACGACGGCGGAGCGGTTTTCTCGCACGATGGCAGCAAAATAGTCTGGCGCGCTTATCATCCGGATACGCCTGAAAAAACCGCCAAGTATCGCGAGCTGTTGCACGAAAATCTGACGACGCCGATGAAGATGGAGTTGTTCGTGGCCAATGCCGATGGCTCCAGCGCCAAGCAGATCACGAATTTCGGCTGCGCCAGTTTTGCGCCAACGTTTACACCCGATAACAAGAAGATCCTGTTCGCGTCCAACAAGAACAAGTGCGATTCGGGATCGTTCGATCTGTTCCTGGTTAACCCCGACGGCACGGGGCTGGAACAAGTAACCGACTACCAAAAATTTACCTCGTTTCCAGAGTTTTCCCCGGACGGCAAGTATTTAATCTTCGCCTCCAGTTATCGCAGCAAAGGAAACTACGAATTCAATATTTTCCGCGTGGATTGGAAACCGTAACAGCCGTGTCAAATTCTTCTGTTCCCTCCGATGCGCTGGTTTTTTTCGGGGCCACCGGGGATCTGGCCTATAAGCAGATTTTTCCAGCGCTGCAGCAAATGGTGGCTCACGGGGAATTGAACGTCCCCGTGATCGGCGTGGCCAAAGCCGGCTGGAGCCTGCAACAGTTGCAGGAGCGCGCGCGGGCGAGTGTCATCGCGAACGGCGGTTTGAGCGAGGCCGCCTTCGCGAAGCTGCTCAGCCTCCTTCAATATATTGATGGCGATTATCAAGATCCGAAAACCTTCGAGCAGCTTCGCGAACGCCTCGGCAACTGTACCCATCCCACGCACTATCTGGCGATCCCGCCGAGCTTGTTCGGCAAGGTTGTAGAAGCTCTCGGGCAGTCGGGCTGTGCGAAGAACGCGCGCGTGGTCGTCGAAAAACCCTTTGGCCGCGATTTGGAATCGGCCAAGGAGCTAAATGCGATCCTGAGCTCCGTCTTCCCGGAATCGTCGATCTTCCGCATCGATCATTTCTTGGGCAAGGAGGCGGTGGAGAATGTCCTGTTCTTCCGCTTCGCCAACACGTTTCTGGAGCCCATCTGGGACCGCCGTTACATCCACAGCGTGCAAATTACAATGGCGGAGAATTTTGGGGTCCAGGGCCGCGGCAAGTTCTACGATGAGGTGGGGGCAATTCGCGACGTGGTGCAGAACCATCTCCTGCAAATCGTGGGATTTCTGGCGATGGCGCCGCCTACCAGCCTGTACCCTGATGCCTTGCGCGATGAGCAGGTGAAAGTCTTCCGCACGATTGTGCCGCTCACTCCGGCGACGACGGTGCTCGGGCAGTTCGCTGGCTACCGCGATGAGCCGGGGGTAGCGCCGGATTCGCGAGCGGAGACTTATGCCGCCGTACGTTTTGAGTTGGACTACTGGCGCTGGTCCGGCGTGCCGTTTCTGGTGAGGGCCGGAAAATGCCTGCCGGTGAAAGCTACAGAAGTGATGGTGCGGCTGCGCGAATCTCCCCTTTGGAGAGTGCCCTTTGGCGCGAACTACGTATGCATCCGCCAGGATCCGGATTTCCGCGTGAAGATGGGAATCCGCGTGAAGCGGCCAGGCTTCGACCTGGCGCCGATGCCCAGCGAATTATCGGTGATGAAGCTCGATATCGACGGCGCCGTCAGCCCCTACGAACGCCTATTAACCGACGCCATGCGCGGCGATGGCATGCTGTTCGTGCGGGAAGACGCGGTGGAGGCGGCGTGGTCGGCTGTCGACGGGGTGACGGGCCGGAACTTGCCGCTGCATGAATACCAGCCGGGAACGTGGGGGCCTCCGGAAGCGGATGCGTTGGCCGCCGATATTGGCGGCTGGCATAATCCGGAATAAAGCTAGAAAGCGGCGGTTTCGAGTTCCACGAAATCGACGTCAGCGGTGGGCGGAGGCACCGGCTCACCGACTTCACGCATGGCTTCGAGGTGCAGCGCCATCGCCTCACGCATGTTGCGCTTGGTCTCTTCGAGGGTAGCCCCAGTAGTGATGCAGCCCGGAAGATCGGGAGCGTATGCCGCCCAATTGGAGGCCGCCTTCTCGAACACCACCGCGTAGCGTCTCATGATTCTTTAATCTCCGCTTTTCTTAGTATCGACTTTAGCGTTCCGATCGGAAGATCGTCATTCGCATTTCCGGGTACCGTTACGACCATTGGTTTTTCGGGATGCTTGAACGCCCTATGGCTCCCTCTTTGGCGAACCAACCTCCATCGATTCGATTCCAACAATCGAATCACATCGCGCACTTTCATTTCTCTGGTTTCAGGTTAGCAGAAGCGGATTCACTTGTCGGTTGTGCGGACTATTCCACATTATCATGGCTAATATATAGTAAGTTTCTTCAGCCAAAAAATGGGAATCTTTTACATCTTTTTAACGCTAATCCCGTGCGTGATTGGACAGCTGCAAGAAAGGTGGGTTCGCTACATTGCGAAGAAATGGATCTTGCAAGACGGGGCGGTCGACCAACAGACGCTGACTGGCTCATGGGCGCCAACAGTTGAGATTCGCTATCGATTCGAGGTGAACGGCGAATCACATAGCGGTGTTTTCTTGCGCCGTTACCAAAACAAGGATTCGGCTGGGAATGTTCCGATCTATGAGTCTGGAGCCCGGATCAAAATTCTCGTTGATCCCAAAATTCCAGATCGCTCGTATTTCCCTCTCCCTCTAAGCATGTGGGGGCTTCTCTACGCTGCTCCCATTGCCGTGTTAACGCTTGTGGCCGTTTTTGGAGGTCTCTATGCGGGGCTCGAACAGCGTAGATTCGAAGCGAAACATCGGATACCCGAATCAGCGTGGAAAACTATTCGATACTCTCGCATCTTCAACATCCGTTTGCCAGGTGACACTCTCCACAACAGTGGCACTTCCAGTCCAATGGCTATCGACGGCGACGTTCCCGTCTACTTTTCGTGGATATCCCGCCGGGAAGGATTCTTCTTTTCGGCGTTTCTTTATGAGTATAGGTTGCCACCAGCGCCCGATAAAGTTTTTGCACTCTTTCGGAATTTGTACGCGACTGGTTCCGGCCGGACTCCGCCATCGACTCTGCCTTGGTCTATACAAACCTGCAGGCCAGCTTTAAAGTTGGGCACCCACTCACTTGGCCCGGGTCGACCGGACGCTTATTTGCATATTCACAGCCTGATTTTGTGTCGGAAGTATACGTATGGGGACGCGATGTTTACGTAACCTCGACGACTTGGAACATAAAGTCCGATGTGCGCACATTCTTCGATTCAATGGAGCCAGTAGAAAGCTCGAAATAAGGGACCCTCGCCGTCCACGGAGAGCCTACTGTATGTGTGCCAGCTCCGCCGTCTCCATCCGCTTTAGCTGCCCGCAAGCAGCGTAGACGTCGAGCCCCCGCGGTTTGCGGATGAAACACGGCACGGATCGCCGCAGGATGGCCTGGAAAGACGCGACGCGCGCTGGGTCGGGAGTCGCGAAGGTAATGCCGGGACCGGGATTCAGCGCGATCAGGTTCACCTTCGCATTTAAGCGCGCTAACAGCTGGACCACGCGCCGAGCGTCGGCGTCGGTGTCGTTCACATTCTTCAACAGCACATATTCGAAGGTCAGCTTTTCCCAGGGGCGCAGAGGGTAAGCGCGGCAGGCTTCCATCAGATCCTTCAAATGATATTTGCGCGTGATGGGCATTAGAGCCTGGCGCTGCTCTTCCGTCGAGGCATTGAGTGAAATCGCCAGCTTGGGCCGCAGCGGCGCCTGCCCCAGTTCGGCAATCTTGGGAATGATGCCGGAGGTCGAAAGCGTAATACGCCGTGGCGAGAGCGCGATGCCGGCAGGATCCATCAAAAGGCGCGTGGCTTTCAGCACGTTCGTTAAGTTGAGCAGCGGCTCGCCCTGGCCCATCATCACGATGTTCAGCCGATCAACCGGCGCCGTCCCGGCGGCTACCAGCACCTGGCCCACAATCTCGCCGGCGGTTAAATGACGCTCCAACCCAAGCAGTGCTGTCAGGCAAAATTTGCAATCGACGGGGCACCCCACTTGGCTCGAAATACAGATGGTGGCGCGGTCGGCGCCTTCCTCCGCCGGCATCCAAACGGTCTCCACAGTCTTTCCGTCATGCAATTTCAAGAGATAACGGCAAGTGCCATCGGTCGAATGAAAGCGGCGCTCGACCATCGGCAGCCCCAAAGGGAACTCTTCAACCAGACGCTCACGAAACGGCTTAGGGAGGTTCGAAATCGCGCCCACGTCGGGGACTCGCTGCCGGTAAACCGCATCATATAGCTGCCGGGCGCGGAAAGCGGGAGGAGCGTCAGGAAGGGCCGCCAGCGCCGCCTGAATATCGGCAAGTTCCATGCCTACAACGGGTTGCCGCATACCAAGAGTATAACATCCACACCCTGTAGCGGAGACGCGCGGTACAATAGAAACGTCTACATGACCAGCCGCAGCCGGACTCCCCATAAGATTCGCGAGATTGAGCGCACCGTGCTGCCGAACGGCGTTCGCGTCGTCACCGAGCGCATGCCGCACGTGCGTAGTGTCTCCGTCGGCGTCTGGATCGGGACCGGCTCGCGCGAGGAGTCCCTCGAACAAACCGGTATTTCGCACTTCATCGAGCACATGCTCTTTAAGGGCACCAAGAATCAGTCGGCTGAGCAGATCGCGCGTTCGGTGGATTCAATCGGCGGTGGACTCGACGCGTTCACTTCGAAGGAACTGGTCAGCTATAACGTGAAGGTCCTCGATGAGCATCTGCCGCGCGCGTTCGGGATCGTTTCGGACCTGGTGCGGCATCCTCTATTCGAGAAGAGCGATATCGAGAAGGAAAAGGGCGTCATTCTCGAAGAACTCAAAATGGATGTGGATAATCCCGAGTACCTCATTCACGAAATTTTCGCTAGTAATTTTTGGAAGGGCCACTCGCTGGGCCGTCCCATACTCGGGACGCGCCAGACCATCCGCAGCTTCGACCGCGACAGCGTGGAGCGCTACTACCGCCGCTATTACACTCCCAAGAATATTTTGATCACAGCGGCCGGCAGCTTAACGCACAAAAAACTGGTGCAGCTTGCCGAAGACCATTTCGGCGCGCTCAAAACGCAGGCGCTTCCCAAGGCCGACGGGCGTCCGCAGGCGCACGCTCCGCTGGTGTTTCGTGAGAAGAATTCGCTGGAGCAAGTGCATTTGTACTTGGGTGTGCCGTCGATCGCGATGCCGCACCGCGACCGCTTCGCCTGCTACATCCTGAATGCGATTCTAGGCGGAGGCATGAGCTCGCGCCTGTTCCAGAACATCCGCGAGAAGCAGGCGCTGGCCTACACAGTTTATTCCGAGCTCACGATGTATCACGACGCCGGCTGCATGATGGTGTATGCGGGAACGTCGCCCAAATCCGCGGGCAAGGTGATCGATTCCATCGTGCACGAGATGCGCGAGATCACGGACCACCTGGTGACGCAGGAAGAGTTGCGCCGTGCGAAGGACCATTTGAAAGGTTCGTTCGTGCTGGGGCTCGAATCCACGTCCAGCCGGATGGGCAACCTGGCGCGCCAGGAATTATATTTCCAGCGCTTCTTTTCGCTGGATGAGATGCTCGAGAGCATCGAGAGAGTCACAGCGGACCAGGTGCAGAAGCTGGCCCAGCAATTCTTTGATCCGAAGCAAACGGCGGTTGCCATGCTAGGGCGGCTGGAGGGGTTCCGTGTCCGCCGCCAGGACCTGAAGGGCTAAGCCACCGCCCGCTACCGCTCGCATGAAATCTTTCTTTAAGATCGCAGTGTTGTTGGCACTGGCGGTGACTGCTTGGGGTCTGGACACCAAAACTCTCAAGCCCACCGGGTACGTCAACGATTTCTCGAACACATTGGACGCGGCCAGCAAGCAAACGCTGGAAGATTACTGCGCGAATCTGGAGCGCGTCACCGGCGTGCAGATGGCGATTGTGCTGGTCAATACGCTCGACGACGAGCCGGTGGAAGACGTCGCCAACCGCTTGTATCGCGAATGGGGCATCGGCAAGAAGGGCAAGGATGAAGGAATTCTGCTCCTGCTGGCGGTCAAGGATCGCAAGAGCCGCGCGGAACTGGGTTACGGGATCGAGCCCATTATCAGCGACGGCGCTGCGGGCGGCATCCTGCGCCAGATCCGGCCGATTCTCCAGCAGGGCAATTACGGCGGCGCGCTGCTAGCCGCGGCGCAGCAGATGGGCACCGTCATTGCCCAATCGAAAGGCGTCGAACTCGGCGGCCCGGAGCCCGCGCGCGTGGCCGTCCGCCAGCCTCGCCCGACCGCGATTCCCTTTCCGCTGATCCTCCTGGGCTTGTTCTTTTTGTTATGGCTGCTCGGCCGCGGCGGCAGGGGAGGCAGTGGTACCGGTTTCCTAACCGGAATGATTCTCGGTAACATGATGGGCGGTCGCGGTGCCGGTTGGGGTGGAGGCGGTTTTGGCGGAGGCGGCGGCGGAGGCGGTGGTTTCGGCGGCTTCGGCGGCGGCGATTCGGGCGGTGGAGGAGCATCCGGCGGCTGGTGACACTCCGAGTGAACACCGGGCGCATCTTTATATGGACGAACTCAAAGAACTGGTCGCGAAGCTGGACTACACCTACCATGATCGTCTGGTCTCGGTAGTGCTCTACGGCTCAGGCGCGTCGGGCAATCATAATCCGAATTTTTCCGACCTCAACGTGCTCTGCGTCTTGAAAGAGATCGGCCCGCGCGAATTGGGCGAGGGCGAGCCCGTGATGCGCTGGTGGCGCGAACTGGGCCATCCCTCGCCGCTGCTGATGACGGAAGAGGAAGCGCACAACTCCACCGATAGTTTTCCCATTGAGTTTCGCGATATGCAGGATCACCGCAAAGTTCTGCACGGTATCGACGTCATCGCCCACCTGCGGGTGGATACGAAACATTACCGTACACAAATCGAGCATGAACTTCGCGCCAAGCTTTTTCGTTTAAGACAGCAGGGGGCGCAAGTTCTTTCGGATCCAGCGAAGCTGCTCAAGCTCTGCGTCGATTCGGTACCGACCTTCTGTACGCTGGGGCGTCACGCGCTGCTGGCCGGCGGAAACGAGGTTGCCGCCGGGCGCCGCGAGGTGGTTCAAAAGCTGCGGGAGACGCTGGGACCGCCGCCTGGTCCCTTTGATGTGCTGCTGGATCTCCGTGAGGAAAAAGCCGGGGTGGACGGAGGTGACGTTGTCGATCTATTTGCGCAATATCTGGAGTTCATTCGAAGGATGGTCGAATATGTCGACCGGATGGAGGATCACAAATGAAGTGGTTATTAGGCGTGCTTGCCGTAATTGTATTGCTGGTTCTGGTAGTGGGCGGAAGCCTTATGGGCTCGCGCAACGAACTGGTGACTGAGAAGAATGCTGTCGACGGGGCCTGGGCACAGGTGGACGTCGCGTTGCAGCGCCGCGCTGACTTGATTCCAAACTTGGTCGAAACCGTCAAAGGTTTTGCGGCGCAGGAGAAGGCGGTGATTCAGTCGGTCGCGGACGCGCGCGCGGCCTTGGGCGGCGCGAAAACTCCTGCCGAAAAGATAGCGGCCAACGGGCAGATTGATTCCGCTCTTTCACGCTTGCTGGTGGTGGTGGAAAACTACCCGAACCTGAAGTCGAACGAGAACTTCCTTCGCTTGCAGGACGAACTAGCCGGTACCGAAAACCGCATCGCCGTCGAGCGGCGCAAGTACAACGAAGTGGTCCAGCAATACAATACCGACATAGAAATATTCCCCAAGAACATCGCCGCCTCCATGTTCGGCTTCCACCGCAACGACGCCTACTTCAAGGCCGAGGGCGCGGCCCGCGAAGCCCCAAAAGTGAAATTTTGACCGCTCGGCTGCAGAGTAATTCATGCATGCGCTGATTGCATTCGCTGCCCGATCCACAATAGACCGTCAAAATCACTGAAAACAGCGGCCCTGAGACCACGTAGATCTCGGTCAATGCGCCACTTAGGTTTGGACTTAGATCTGCTCTCAATGCGAGGGAGAGCCGTATCGCTCCCAAGAGGTTTTGAGAGGAGGCTGTTATGAGTTCAGCGGACCTGAGCCCAGCCACGATTGTCCTGATCATTATGGCCGTCCTTGCGATTGGCGTAGCGGTGTGGATGTACCTGCAGAAGAAAAAGACGCAGGATCTGCGATCTAAATTCGGGCCCGAGTACGATAGAGCGATCGACGCTCACAAAGATCGCACGCACGCCGAATCGGAACTAGAGAAAAGAGAAAAGCGCGTAGCCCAATTTCATATTCGTTCTCTAAAAGAGGACGAACGCGCGCGTTATGCCGAGGACTGGCGCGTCGAACAGTCCTTATTCGTTGACAATCCGCGTGTCGCCGTCAAACACGCCGATGCCCTGGTGCAGGATGTGATGAAGCGGCGCGGATACCCGGTTAGCGATTTCGAGCAAAATGCGGCAGACCTCTCGGTAGATCACCCTCGGGTGGTGGAGCACTACCGTATCGCTCACGAGATCGCGGTTCGCGATGGCAAAGGCCAAAGCAGCACGGAGGACCTGCGCAGAGCCATGGTCAGCTACCGGTCTTTGTTCGACGATCTTCTGGAACAGCATGCAGTGAGACCTGAGGAGGTTAGAAAATGACACCGCAAGAATTGGAAATGGAACAAGAACACGGCCAGCATCTATCGACGGCGGATCTGGCACAAGCCGTCAACCGCCCTCCGGCAACACCTCAAGCTGGGCGCGAGGAAACGAATGCTCCTCTGTTTGCGCCCCCCGATACCCAGGACTTCCGTTCTCGATGGGAGAAAATTCAGATCGGGTTCGTCGACGAGCCGCGGAAAGCGGTGGAGCAGGCTGACGAACTCGTAGCCACCGCCATCAAGCGCTTGGCCGAGGTTTTCGCCAACGAGCGCCAGAAGCTGGAAGCAGAATGGGATAAGAACGATAACGTATCCACGGAGGACTTGCGCGTAGCTCTGCGCCGGTATCGTTCTTTCTTCGATCGCTTGCTCTCGGTATAGATGCTCTATTCGGCGGCTTCGTCTTCGTTCATCTCTTCCAGGCGCTCGGCCTCCGCCGCGTAGCGCTTGAGGACCGTGATGGAGCCGCCTGCGCTGAAACCAGCAGTACGCAGGCGGCGGAACGCGGAGGCGAGATGCTTTTCATCCTGTAGCAGTGCCCCCAAATTCTTGCCGCGAAACTTACGCTGGAGAAATTGTTCAATGAGCGCGGCTTCATCGCAGCCTCTGTATGCAGTCTCAATGGCTTTCTTAGCGAGTTCCGGGGCCACGCGCCGGGACATCAAATCGCGGAGAACTCTGGTTTTACCGAAGCCCTCATTATCGCGCCGCCAGTTGGCGAATGACTCGGCAAAACGCCCGTCGTTTAAGTAGCCGTTCTCTTTTAATCTGCGGATGACCTCATCGACATCGCTGCGTTCTGCCGCACGCCGCGTCAGTTTTTGCCGCAGCTCCGAAGTTGTTTGTGCCCGGGCGCTGAGGACCCGGGCCGAATACGCCAGCAGGCCTTCGATGGTTAGAGGAGTAGGAGGCTTGCGGGGTTTTGAGGGCCTCACGGACGGCATGCCGCCATTGTAGCGGAGCGCCGCGCAAAAATTGGCGCCCCTAAAATAGAAAAGGCCCCGGGGAGCGGGGCCCTCTCATTAAATTGTAAGAACCTGGCGCTCGGCGCAAAGCGCTAGGGGCGATTGACGTTCTCCGCCTGCAGCCCTTTGGGCCCTGTCTTGACCTCAAACTCCACCTCAGAGCCCTCCTCCAAAGTCCGGTAACCGGACATCTGAACCGCCGAGAAGTGGACAAATACATCCTCGCCACTTGAGCGCTGGATAAATCCATAACCCTTGGCGGCATTAAACCATTTCACTACACCTTTTTCTCTCACTCCGTGAATCTCCTGTTCCATTCCCGGCGAGCCGGGACGAATAAATCAATCGCACATTCTGAGCACATAGCGGCGAGCTGAGAGCCCCTCCGGCTGATCCCCCGCTTTGAACTATGCGTCAAAACTCCGGCTATTGTCGCACGGAATTCGCTGTTCTGCAAGGGCTAAATAAGCGCTATTCTCCTGACAATCGGGCATCAGCAGGCCGCTGCCACTAGATGTTTGGGTGTAAATTTAAATAGATCGCTATAGCTGAAAGAGTGATTGTAGTGCGCTGCGGTTACTGCAAATCAGAGACTGAGCGAATGGACGGCGGAATGCCAGTCTGCGCGGACTGCGCAAAGCGCCTGGCGGCGAAGCCGCAGCCTTCGGCAGGCGATGATAACCTCACCCGCTTACAACGCGAGTTGCAAGAGGCCACCGCCCGAGCGCACTTCGCGACGGATGCCTTCCACGCCATTATGGGCGATATCCCCAGTTCTGTTCCGCAGCCCGACGGCACGCAGCGCATCAATAACACCTACCGCGAACTTTCATTAGCCAGAAGGGAAATGATGCGGGCGCATGCGCGCCTTAGCCATTTTCTCGACACCGGTGTGTTGCCCGAGGAGGAATTGGAATGAACTGTGTAATCCACGCGCGTCGTATACTGGTGGGCAAGTTAATGCGCTACCCTGCTCTGTTTTTTGTGCTTGCCACGGTATGTTTCGGCCAGTCCTCGGGTACGATCTCGGGCGTGGTTCACGATCCTTTCGGTGGAGCGCAGGCAAACACCACGGTGCAAGCTAAAAATGTTCAAAGCGGAAAAGTCGTGCAAGGCGTAAGCACAGCCGGTGGCAAATACACGATTCCCGAAGTCGCGCCCGGTACCTACGATATTTCGGTAGCAGTTCCGGGAGTAAAGACTTTCGAGAAAAAAGGTGTGACGGTCACGGCTTCAAAGACTTTGGAACTGAACATCAAGCTCGAAGAGGGCACGCAACTGAGCACGCTGGGCGAAGACGGCCTGGCGATCACAGCCGACCGTAAGCGCCACAACCCGCCCACTGGGCCCACCCCGCGAACCGTCGATGGCAAGCCCGACCTCTCTGGTGTTTGGTGGTCCCCCGTGACGGTTGACCCAGGTAAGGCGGATTGGCTTCCAGGCGCAGCCGCAACGGCTAAACAGCGGCTTGATAATAACTCTCTCGATAGTCCGCAAGCGCACTGCCTGCCATCGCCCATCACGCGGCTCGGTCCTCTCTTCGAATTAGCGCAAACCAAACAGTTCGTAGTAGTGATCTCTGACGACGAAAGCCCGGGCTTCCATCAAATTCATCTCGACCGCGGCGCGCACCCCAAGGAACCGGACACGGACCTGTGGTATGGCGACTCCATCGGGCACTGGGAAGATGACACGCTCGTGGTTGACCGCGTCGCCTTCAACCCGCGCGTGTGGTTGGATCAACCCGCGCATCCGCACTCCGATAAGCTGCACGTCACCGAAAAATACCAGCGCCCCGACTTGGGCCACCTCGAAAAGACGGTCACCGTCGATGACCCCGGCGTGCTGGCCAGCCCCTGGACCTTCAAGCAAGTGGCTGACCTGGCCGCCGGTGTAGAAATCCGCGAGTTCATCTGCGCGGAAAACAATCGCGACCTGGTCCACATGGTGGGCAAGTAGTTAACGGCAACATGCCGAAGAAGCCATGGCTGTTGGCGGGAGGCATGCTGGTCTTCCTCGGCAGCATGGGCGCGTTCCAGCGAACTTTTCGCGAGTATCCGGGCATCGAGTACAACGACTTCCCCGTTCCCCCCGATTATCAGCATCCCGCCGAATTCATGTTCGCGCGCCTGATGTATCCGCCGTACACCGGTCAGGGCGGCTTCGGTTTCGGCGGCTTCACGGTCCATAGCTGGCAGGAAGGCCGCTCCATCTGGACCCAGGATTATCCCCGTGCCGACCGCCATTTTCTGCGCGCGCTGCGCCGCTTGACCCGCATAGACGCGCGCTCCGTCGAACAGCCCGTGAATCTCGACGACGACGATGACGTCTACAACTTTCCGTTCCTGTATGCCGTCCAAGTAGGCCAATGGGACCTTACCGACTCCCAAGCCGTCAAGCTGCGCGACTTCATCCTGCGAGGCGGATTTCTCATGGTCGATGATTTCTGGGGTCCTACTCAATGGAAGACCTTCGAAGCCAGCATGAGCCGCGTGTTCCCTGACCTGATTCCGCTGGATCTCAACAACGATTCGCCCATCTTTCACGCGGTTTACGATCTGCAAAACCGCTATCAAGTCGCCGGCGCGCGTTATCTGGAAACCGGATCGTATGAAAAATGTCAGGGCTGCCCCGCGCAGTGGCGAGCGATTTCCGATACCCAGGGCCGCATTCTAGTCGCCATGACCGTCAACTCCGACGTGGGAGACTCCTGGGAGTTCGCCGACGACCCGCGCTACGATGAGAAATTTTCCGCGCTAGGAATCCGCATCGGCGTCAACTATGTCGTCTATTCGATGACCCACTAAAGCGGCCGGTCCGGCGACGCAATCGATCGCCAGATATGCGCCACCGGGCTGTTATCGAAACCCAGCCCTTCTTTCGGATGTTTAAAATGACGTCCGATGATGTCGCTGAATTGCTCGATCTGCGGGTTCACGCCAGGCTCGAATGAATACAGATCGTTCACCGTCACCATGCGGGCATCCATATACCACTTGTGATTGCGAACCAACTGATAGGCGGCCTCAATGTAAGGCTCCGGCTTATAGTCTTCACCGAACAAAACCCTGTACAGGGCGGGATATTCATATCCCACCGACTTGTCCTCATAGAAGCGCAGGGCCTGGTGGTAGCGAATGGCGAACGCGACTCTTTCGGAAACATACGGCTCGTAAAGCTGTGCGCTCCACCAGCCATGATCCACTTTAATCAGTTCCTGGGCAGTATCGTGGAGCAGGCAGGCGAGAACCACTTCCTCGGACATGCCGTTCTTCAGAGCCAGATGCGCGCTCTGCAAAACGTGATTCGATGTCACCTTAAAGCGCAGCTTGAAGAAGTCAGCGAGCATCGGCTGAGCCGGCATCGACGCCAGCCGTTTCACATTGCCGCCGTGCGAGAGAAATAGATTTCCCACCCCGCGGCGGTGGCGGCGCGTCTCAATTTGGGCTTCCACGTCCGCCACGGTCGGGTACTTGCCCGCGGCTCCGCCACCGGTTTCGTTTAGCTGCTGCATCAGGAAGTCTTCGAGCCCGTCCGCCTTGGCCTCGGAATTCATCGAAGCCACTTTGGCTGGGCCGCCTAGATCGGCAATAAGAGCCTTGCGATCTACTTCCATAGAGCTTTAGTGCGGAACGCTGGCGATCTGCGTCAGCACGGCTTCGGCGTCGGCTTCCGTGAACTCCTGCGTCTTTACAGAGTGATTCATCGAGCAGAACTTGGGTCCGCACATCGAGCAGAACGCGGCATCTTTGAAACCTTCTTCCGGCAACGTCTCATCGTGATAAGCGCGCGCCGTCTCGGGATCGAGCGACAACTCAAACTGCTTATTCCAGTCGAAGGCAAAACGCGCGCGCGACAGCGCATCGTCACGATCGCGAGCACCCGGACGATGCCGCGCAATGTCAGCGGCGTGCGCAGCGATTTTATAAGCGATCAGCCCCTGCTTCACGTCCTCCAGATTCGGCAGGCCCAAATGTTCCTTGGGCGTCACGTAACACAGCATTGCCGCGCCATGCCAGCCGATCATCGCGGCGCCGATGGCCGATGTGATGTGATCGTAGCCTGGCGCGAAATCGGTCACCAATGGCCCCAGAGTATAGAATGGCGCTTCGAAGCACAATTCTTTTTCTTTCTCCACCTGCATCTGAATCTGGTCCAGCGGGATATGCCCCGGGCCTTCAACCATCACCTGCACATCGTGTTTCCAGGCGATCTGCGTCAATTCGCCCAGCGTCTTCAGCTCGGCAAACTGCGCCGCGTCGCTCGCATCCGCAAGCGAGCCCGGCCGCAGTCCGTCGCCTAATGAAAAACTAACGTCGTACTTCTGGAAAATCTTGCAAATATCTTCAAAATATTCATACAGCAGATTCTGCTTGTGGTTTTTCACCATCCACTCCGCCAGAATCGCCCCACCCCGGCTGACGATGCCCGTCACGCGGCGCGTTGTCAGCGGAATGTATTGCACCAGAACACCAGCATGGATGGTCATATAATCCACACCCTGCTGCGCCTGTTCCTCGATTACTTCGAGCATCACTTGAATGTTCAGGTCCTCGACCCGCCGCACCCGAGCCAGCGCCTCGTAGATGGGTACCGTCCCGATGGGCACCGGCGATTCCTGAATGATCGCTTTGCGGATACGCGGAATATCGCCGCCGGTTGAAAGATCCATCACCGTGTCGGCGCCGTATTTAATGGAGTAGCGCAACTTCTCCACTTCGCCGTTGATATCAGAAGTGGTCGACGAGTTCCCTATATTGGCATTGATCTTGCAGACCGACTCCACGCCGATGCACATCGGCTCCAGATTCGTGTGGTTGATGTTAGCAGGGATGATCATCCGGCCTCGCGCGACCTCGGCGCGGACTGTCTCGGCGTCCATGCGCTCGCGCAGGGCTACATACTCCATTTCTTCGGTGATGCGCCCTTGTCGGGCATAATGGATCTGTGTACGAATTTTGTCGCCGGCGCGGGACGCCACCCATGCTTGTCTCATACAGCCTTGATTATATGCGACCCCGCCCTGGAATGCCCAGCCAACAAATACTCCTTCTAGAAATCCTTGTGCATCAATCGGCTAGGCATGAATCCACCCGATCAAAAGTTTTGATTGGATTCCAATCCCCTGACGCCTTACGCTCGGACTATGGTGGTTACTGAGATGGGTTCGGAAAGTTCGAGTGCATCGGTACTGCACCGCGTAAGTGGGATTGTCAGCTCTCCATTGTCCTTGGACGAGATGCTGGGTGAGATTGTCGGACTGGCGGCACGGGTGACCAGTTGCGATGCCTGCCTGGTGTATCTGGCGGAATCGGACAGCGGCGAGTTTGTGCTGCGTGCTTCGCTCCTGCCGCACATTTCGGACTTGGGAAATCTGCGCGTAAAGATGGGTGAAGGCGTCACCGGCTGGGTGGCCGAGCATCAATCTGCCGTGGCCTTAAGCTCGAAAGCGGCGGCCGACCCGCGCTCTAAGATTTTCCCGACTCTGGTTGAAGATACCTATCAAGCGTTTCTTTCGGTGCCGGTGATCAGCAAAGGCAAAGCCATCGGCGTCATCAACATTCACCATCGCGATAAGCACGAGCACGAGCCTGAAGAGATTGCCACCATTTCCTTCATCGGTGAGCAAATGGGAAGTGCCATCGCCAAGAGCCTGCTCGAAGAAGAGAACGCGCGCTTGTCTGAAGAAACCGCCGAGATGAAGCGGCAACTCGAGACGCGTAAGTCGGTCGAGCGCGCCAAAGGCATTTTGCAGAAGCGCCACGCGCTGTCCGAGGAAGAAGCTTACTTGCGAATGCGCAATGAAAGCCGCCGCCTTCGCCGTCCTATGAAAGATCTGGCCGACGCCATTATTCTTTCGGAAGAACTCAGCCGCAAAGACAACAACGCGCCCGCTTAATCGAAGGCTATACTTCGCGCTATGTGTCCCCTAGGGGAGACACTTTGTCGCAACCGCCTTAGCGTCCACCCGCCATCTCGCGCTTCATAATCGAGACATTATTCGACGCCTGCCCCTGCATCGGGCCGCCCGTCGAGGCCGCTTTTTCGGTGTATTGGACACCCGCGAGCATCTTAGACTTATCGGCCGTCAGCTTGCCCATCTGATAATTAGAAACACCCAGGTAGTAATAGGTGTAGCTCAGCATGGTCGGATTGCCGCTCACCAGAGGCAGCGCGCCTTTCAGACTGCGGTCGGCATCCGCCCAGCGGCTGGCACCCGCCTGCAGCACGCCCGCGGAAACATAGGCGCTACCCAGCATGTCGTTTTTAGTCTTCTGCCATTCCGCGTCGCTCATGCCCTCCGGCTTTTTCTTCCTGCCGAGGACGCCAATCAGCCGGTTAGCGGCCGCAAGCGCGGGACCCGGCGAACTCCAGTTCCGCGCAGCCGCGTCCAGAGCGTATTCGTTTTCCGGACGTCCCACCAGGATTTTGTTAGCCCCAGCCGCTGCCTTCGCCGCACCCTGCTTGCCCAGCGCCGCCAGATATTGGGGAGCCGCCGTATCGATTTGATCGCTCTTCGGATTCTGCGCAATGAGCGCATCGGTTAGCTCGATAGTGATCGCCGGATCGCTCGCTTGGCTAGCCGAAACGGCAAGCGCGTACTCCGCATACGCCTGCGCATCCTTAGCGAACTGCTGGCGCTCTTTCCAGCCGTCCGCCTGACCGGCATCGCCAGGCTGCGCTTCCTTGGCGAGTTCTTGCGCTTCCTTAGCGGTTTGTGCCGCCAGCGTCTTTACCTTGGCGTAGTCCTTCATCTCGAACGCATCTTTGAGACTGCCGTACGTGTCTTTGAGGTCCGCCGACCACACCAAGCCGCCCAACGCCAGTAAACCAATCACCGCAAGTCGCATGTTCAAACGCCTCCACAAGCAGTCGATTATAACAGGTAAAGCCGCCCTCCCGGCCCGCCGCCAACGTCCACGTTGGCCCCCGTGCGACATTATTAAAAGCACTCCTCCCATGTCCTGCGAGCCGCGCGCCCCCCTGTACTGCGACGTTAGCCTGCCGGTTCCGCTCGACCAGTCGTTCACTTACGGCTTGCCCGAGACCCTGCGCCACCGCGTGCAGCCCGGCTGCCGCGTCCTGGCGCCCTTCGGTACGCGCACCCTTACCGGCCTCGTGCTAAAAACCCACTCCGACCCTGCGCCGGGCGCCCTGCGCGAAATCCTCCGCTTGCTGGACGAAGAACCAGCCTTAGACGACGAATTGCTCGAACTGGGCAAATGGATCGCCGGCTTCTACTGCGCCCCTCTCGGCGAAACGCTGCGCGCCATGACGCCGCTCGCCGGTGAAATCCGTCGCGGCAAATTGTACTCCCTGACGAAATCCGGGCGCGACGTAGCCCGCCAGCTTCATCTGGGATCCGGCCAAGCCGATGACCCCTCGACGACAGCACTCCGCATGCTGGATGCACGCCCCCTCTCGGCCGCGTATTTAAAGCAGAAAATCCAAAACGGCTCGGCAGTATTGAAATCTCTGGAGAAGAAGGGTTTCGTCGAAGCCGAAGACGCAGCCGCTGAGCGCGACCCTCTGCGCGCTTCCGCCGAGCGCCTGCGCGTCGAATTTGTAACGCGCGCGGAAAAACGTCCCAAGTCCGAGCGCGAATTGCTTTCATACCTCGAACTGCATCCCGGCTCTCACAACTTGGCGGAGGTCGAAGGCTTCGTCAGCAAAGCCAGCATCGCGGCCCGCTCACTAGCGCGCAAGCAATTAGTGCGCCTGACCGTCGAAGCCATGGCCGAAAACCATGGCCCCATTCGCACCCCGCATGCCCTCAATTCTCAACAGCAAGCCGCGTTCGATTGCATCCGCGCCGCGCTGGACCACAAACAATACCGGACATTCCTGTTGCAAGGTGTCACGGGCTCCGGCAAGACCGAAGTCTATTTGAACAGCATCGAAGCCGCTCTGGCGTTAGGCCGCAGCGCCCTGATGCTGGTCCCCGAGATCGGCTTGACACCCGCCGTAGCGGGCCAGTTCTATCAACGCTTCCCCAAACGCGTAGCGATCCTGCACTCGGCGTTCAACGATAACGAGCGCGCCCAGGAATGGCGCCGCATCCGCTCCGGCGAAGCCGCCGTCGTCGTCGCCACCCGCTCCGGCGTCTTTGCTCCCGTCAGTAAGCTAGGGCTGATCATCGTCGACGAAGAGCACGACCAAAGTTATAAGCAGCAGGAAACCCCGCGCTATCACGGCCGCGACGTAGCCGTCATGCGCGCGCATCAGGCGGGCGCCGTAGTGGTGCTGGGCTCGGCCACGCCGAGTCTCGAATCCCGCTACAACATTGAATCCGGCAAATACACGCTCCTAGAACTGACGCAGCGCATCGAGCGCCGCCCGATGCCGCAAGTCGAATTAATCGACATGCGCCGGGAGTTCCTCGAAACGCGCAAGCACGCCACTTTCTCGCGCAGCTTGATCGACGCTGTCACCGCGCGCCTGGAGAACGGCGAGCAGTCCATGCTGCTCCTCAACCGCCGCGGCTTCTCGAGTTTCGTGGCCTGCCGGGCCTGCGGCGAACGCGTCGAATGCGTCAACTGCTCCGTCACCCTCACCTATCACCGCCGCGACCGCCGCATGCTGTGCCACTACTGCAACTACTCCGAG
>JALYJH010000010.1 GCA_030775415.1 Acidobacteriota bacterium
TGTCATTTCTGTGGCCGCAGCGGCCAGATCAGGCTGCATGAAAGCCACTCGAAGCAGCGCGCGGTGGACCGCGGGGAGGTCAGGCGTTCGTGGAATCGCTTTGGCTTCGGCGAAGCGGTCGAGCCGCACATAAGCGAGAATCAGAGCCGAATATAGATTGGGGTCGCTCGTCGCCTGATATTCCGCGAGCGCTTTTTCCCATTCGCCAAGGCTCGTGTAAATGCCTCCGAGTTGGTTGTGTGCCAAGCTCGAGCGCGGATAAATACGGCTGAGAAGCAGATTGCTGGCGATTGCCCGGCTCAATTCCCCGGTTGCAGCGCGATAGTAAATAGCTTGGATGCGCAGGCGCTCGAATTCACTTGCATGATCGGCTCGCGCGAACGCTTTCATCAGCGCATTCTCGGCGGGGCCATTCTGGCCGGAGTCGCTGTAGGCGAAATAGAGCTGCAAGTAGGCAATCGCGAAGTTGGGATCTAACTGGATTGCGTGTTCCAAGGAGGAAATAGCCGCCAGGTCGCGGCCTTGGTTTTTTAGGGCCACGCCTGATGCGTAGGCCGCGAACGTTTCAATGGAGGGGGCGCTGATTAAATGCAACGGCTGGTTCCGTTGCTCGATCGAGCTGGGCGGCTCGCCTAATTTCGCGCGAATGCCAGTGGCGGCTTTTGAGATCGCGTTCAGCACCTGATCGCGGCCTTCGGCCTGCACTTGCTCGCGCGCCAGCGTCGCGCCGTTCTGGCAATTCACCGCTTGCACCGTTACGACAAACGCCTGGCCCCGATCCGCGATCGCGCCGTTGAGCATGACCTTCTGGCGTTCGAGTTCGCAAATGTCATGTGCGAGCGCGTTGCTGATGCGCGTATCGGGCGCACGGCTCATCCGCTTCAAATCCTGCTGCATCTGATCGTCGTCCAAGATTTTGAGGAACGGCGATTGCTCCAGTTGAATCGCTAACGCCGTGCGCAGCGTATTGTCGAAAATGGCATCGCCGGTGGCGTTGCTGAAATCGGCCAGCACTAATACGTCTTTATCGGAGAGCCGTTGGTACGACGGGAACTGCATCACCAGCAGCGCCAGCCCAGCGACCAGCATTACGAGCGAAGCGGCGCCGACCATGTACTCGCTGCGGAAGCCTTTGGGATGCGAGACCGCGGCGAGCGCCTGCTTGAGTTGACCTGCCGACTGGTAGCGAGCCGCTGGATCGCGCTCCAGACATTTTTGCAGAACTTTTTCGAGCGCGGCGGGTTGCACGGGGCGGCGGCTCTCGGCGATGGGGCGGCCCATCAACATTTCGTACAACATGCAGCCCGCGGCGTATATGTCGGAACGTGCATCGCCCGAATCTGGCGCGGCGCGCGCGAGTCCGAAATTAAGGATCTTGATGCCCGGCTGCGTCACCAGAATGTTCGAAGGCTTCAGCTCGCCATGAAGAATGCCGCGCTGCTGCGCGTATTCGAGCGTATCGCAGATCTCGGTCGCGAAGCGCAGCGTCTCCTGTAGCGAGAGCGGGCCGCGCAGGGGTACGCCTTCGACGAACTCCATCACCAGGTAATTTGGGCCGACGTCGTAGAGGGCGCAAATGTGCGGATGATCCAACGCAGCGGCCGCGCGCGCCTGGCGTTCGAAGGGTTCGGAGAATCGCTCCGGCGAAATTTTGATGGCGAATTCGCGGCCGCGCAGCGTATCGTGCGCGCGATACACTTCGCCCGCGCCTTCGACAGCGAGCGGCGCCAGGATCTCGTAGGGCCCCAGGCGGTCTCCGGCGGCTAGAGCCATGAGCGGGGCTTACTTGCCGAAGTAAGCCTGATCGAAAGTAATGGTGGTTTTGCTCTTAATCGCGTCGACGCCTTTTTGCGCCATGTCCGGGCCGATTTTCTCAGTGATCTCGGGCTTCGCGGCGTCCAGGCTCTTGCTTTCGTGCTTGGTCACCTGAATAATGTGGTAGCCGAACTGGGTCTTCACGGGCTCGCTGATTTCATTGACCTTGAGCGCGAACGCGGCTTCTTCAAACTGCGGGACCATGCGGCCGCGCGTGAAATCGCCCAGCGTGCCGCCATTTGCGCCGGAGCCGGCGTCGTCGGATTCGGTCTTCGCAAGCTCGGCGAAGTCCCCGCCCGCGACTAATTTTGCGCGAACGTCCTTGGCCTTGGCGAGCGCCTCGTCATCGCTCAAATCCTTCTCTCCATCCTTAAGGGGCACGGCGGAACCGGTTGTGCGAATCAGGATGTGACGCGCGGTGACGGTATCGTAGTCGGCTTTATGCTCGTCGTAATAGGCTTTCAAGTCGGCGTCGGTGGGCTTAGCGTCTTTCGCGATTTTCTGGAACAGCAGGCCGGCAATCAGTTGGTCTGAGCGCATCGCGAGCTGCGTTTTGGCTTCCGGCGTTTGGTCAATTTTCTCGCGCCGGGCTTCCTGCGCCAGGGCTTTCAGCTCCGCCAACTGCTCGGCGAGCTGGCGCTTGGCTTGCGGGGTTTGCGCGGCTGTGCGGCGCTCGGCCGGCATTTGCTCCACAATCTGCGCGAAGATCTCTTCGAACTGGGTTTTGGTAATTCGTTCCATGCCGACGGTGAGCACCACTGGATCGGCGGAGGCGCTGGCAGGAGCGGGAGCCACGGCGGCAACCGGTTTCGGAGCGGGGGTAGCGGCAGGTTTCGGTGCGGGGGGCGGGGCCTGTGCCCACGTCAGCGCGCTGGTTAGTAATAGAGCGGTGAAAAGGACGGAAATTCTCATAACTCACAGGATAGCAGGGGCTACAATGGCTAGCGATGGATCTCATCTTGTACCAAGTCGAGGGCGGCGTGGCCCGCATTACGCTGAATCGCCCGGAGAAGCGCAACGCGCTGAATGCGGAGGTGATCGCAGGGTTGGGCGAGGCGTTGGCGCGGTCCGCGAAGGACGCGGCTGTGCGCGTGGTTCTGATCACTGGCGCGGGCAAAGATTTCTGCGCCGGGTTGGATTTGTTGTCGCTCGACAAGGGCAACGACGCGGGCGCGATGGAGCACCTCGAAAGCGCGCGCCGGTTGGCCGACGTGCTGCTGGCGATCCGCCGGCATCCGCGCCCCGTCGTCGCGGGAGTTCACGGGCGCGCGCTGGCCGGCGGCGCGGGAATCGCCAGTGCAAGCGACTTGATCGTGGCGGCGGAATCGGCGTGGCTGGGATATCCGGAAGTGAAGATCGGATTCGTGCCGGCAATGGTGGCGGCGCTGTTGCGGCGGGCGGTGACTGAGAAGCGCATGTTCGAACTGCTGCTAAGCGGAGAGCCCGTGGCCGCGCCGGAGGCAAAATCCATAGGATTGATCAATCAAGTGTTTGCCGATGCCGAGTTCGAGAGCGCGGTCGAAGTCTACGTGCGGAATCTGGCGGCGAAATCGGCGAGCGCGCTCAGTTTGACCAAGCAACTGCTGTATCACACCGAAGGCATGACGCTCGAGAAGGCCATTGAGGCAGGCGTGCACATGAACGCTTTATCGCGTACCACGGAAGACGCCAAGCGCGGCCGCGCGGGATTCAAGAAGAAGCAGTAGATTCGCGTTATCGTGGAAGTACCCAATGGCTCGCAAGCATTTTGAATGGAAAGTCCGCGATAAAGCGATTCAGCTCGGTGAGCGCACGCTGATCGTAGGCGTGCTGAACGTCACGCCCGATTCGTTCTCAGACGGCGGCAAGTATGCCGACCCGGATCGCGCCTTCGCCCGCGCAGTGGAACTCGAAGAAGAGGGCGCGGATATTATTGATGTCGGCGCGGAATCCACGCGGCCGGGATCGGTGCGCATTTCTGAAGCCGAGGAGCTGCGGCGGCTGGTGCCGGTCCTGAAGCGGCTGCGGAACAAGTTGACCGTTCCGATTTGCGTGGACACTTATAAATCCGGCGTGGCGGAGAAGGCGCTGGAATTGGGCGTGGACATTATCAACGATCCTAGCGGGCTCACCATCGATCCGGAGCTGGCGCGGGCAGCGCGGCAGGCGGACGCCGGGCTGATCATCAATCACATGCGCGGCATGCCGGAGACCTGGGCCAAGCTCCCTCCGCTGAAGAATCCGCTGGCTACGATAGCCGCTGAGCTTGACGCTTCGGTGCATCGCGCTGTCGGCGCTGGAGTGGAGCGGCGGCGCATCGTGATCGATCCGGGCCTCGGATTCGGCAAGCGCAGGGAACAGAATTCGGAAATTCTGGCGCGGCTGGAGGAGCTGGCGAAGCTGGAACTGCCGCTGCTGGTGGGCCCGTCGCGCAAGCATTTTCTGGCGCGGGAGTCGGCGATGGAAACTGAGTTTGCGGGCGCGGCGGCGGTGACGGCGGCTGTTCTTTATGGGGTCCACATGGTGCGCGTGCACGATGTGAAGGGCATGAAGGCAGTGGTGGAAGTAGCCGATGAAATTGCCAAGGCGCGCGCGGATACCGTTGCTACCGTCGTTGGCACCGCGGGCAGTAGTGGGTTCCGCGCTGGACCACGGTAATCTTACGGATGGCCGCGCCGCATACGGGACACGGCTGCCCTTCGCGCCCGTAGGCTTGATGTTGAAGCTGAAACCAGCCGCGCTGGCCTTGCGCGTCCACGTAATCTGAAATCGACGACCCGCCTTTGTGAATGGCGGCGCTCAGGATTTCGCGTAGGTGCCCATGGAGGGCGGCGGCTTTCGCGGCGCTGAGCTTGGCGGCGACCGCTAGCGGATGCAAACGCGCCGCGAACAGCGCTTCATCCGCATAAATATTGCCGACGCCCGCCAGAAAAGTTTGATTGAGCAGCAGCGCTTTGATGGCGGTCTTGCGGAGTTTGAGGCGCGCGCGAAATTCCTGAAGGCCGATGTCGAGGGGCTCGGGACCCAGGCGCGAGAGGTCGTGATTCCATAGAATGCGTCCGAACTGGCGGGGGTCGGTGTAGATTAGCGAGCCGGTGTCGAGGGTGAAAATTCCATAGGAGTGTTTCGAGGGCGCGGCGTCGAGCAGCAGGCGGCCGGTCATACCCAGGTGCACCGTCAGAATGCCTTCGTCGAGCTGCATGACGATGAATTTGCCGCGGCGCTGGATGCATTGAATGGTGCGGTCCGCCAGGCGGCGCGCGAGGGTCTGGCGATTTCCCGGGGTCACAAAGCGCGAGGAGAATGACGCGGCCACGATGCGCCGGCCGGGTAAATGGGGCGCGAGCGAGCGCACCACCGTTTCCACTTCGGGCAGCTCAGGCAAGTTCCACCAGAATCTCGCCGTCTTCCACTTTCACGGGATAGGTGGCGAGCTTCAAGTCTTCATTGCCGCCGAAAGCGCCGGTCCGGCAATCGAATTCCCAACCATGAAATGGGCAGCTGAGAATGGCGCCATCGAGCGCGCCGTAGCCCAGGGGGCCACCCGAGTGCGGGCAGATTCCATCGATGGCGTAGAGCGTGCCGCCCACGTTGCACACCGCCACGGCGTCAGCCCCCGCTTCAACCTGGATCGCGGAGCCCGGAGGCAACTGCTGTAAGAGGCCCGCTTTTACAAAAGCCATTCTGTTCTTTTTGTACCATGGGGATTCGCTACTTTAGCTTGTCGGCGACCTTGGCGAGCCCGGCTTTGGCGCAGGCCTCGTCCATGTCCCAGCCAGGGGCTCCGCTGACCGCGATGGCTCCAATGACTTCCTTATCGACGATGATGGGAAGGCCGCCGCCCAGGGCGATGGTGCCTTCGATGGGAGGACTGGGCATGGTGCCTTCCTGCAGCGGCGCAAGCTCCGCCGTCTTCTTCGACCAGCCCTCGACCACCTGTCGCGATGGGCGGCGGTAAATCAGCGCGGTGTAGGCTTTTTTGTGGGCGACCTCGAAGCGGTGGAGTGCAGCTCCATCGTCCTCGAGCGCAATGATGGTGCGCCCGGTGGCGCCGAGCACGGTGACGGCGCACTGGAAGCCCAGCGAACGGCATTTTTCTAGCGAGCCTTGCGCCATCGACATCGCCATATCGAGCGATAGGACCTTATGGACAATCAGGCCCTGCTCGGCGCGGGCGAAGGGAATCGCGAACAGCGCAGCGGTCAAGATCAATGCGGAGGAAGTTTTAAGCATAGGGGTATTCGTCATTATATTATTCCTGTTCCGGCGGTTTCTTGTGCTTGGGCTTTTTCCGGGTGGTTTTCGGAAGGATGGCCTGGGAGGGTTTAACGGGCCCGACGCGTTCGCGGGCAATGGCGCGAACCTCATTGGATTGATCGAATTTGGGGGCCTTGCGCCGCTTCATGGGATCACGCTATGCTTGTGCTGGCAGATATAAAGGAGGCCGTATGTTACGTTCTATCGGCTTGCCTGAGTTAATGGTCATCCTGGTAGTCGCCGTGCTGTTATTCGGCGGCAAAAAAATACCTGAGCTGGCAAAAGGCTTGGGCGAAGGCATCCGCAACTTCAAAGACTCTTTGAAGGACCCAAATGCGCCGCCCGACGACAAGAAGCAAGCATAAGGGCTTCCCGGCACCGTCCGCAGTTTGGACCGCCTCATTCGGATTTTAAGAGAAACCCCGCTACGGCGGATTTTAAGAAAAAGCCCGCTTCGGCGGCTTTTAAGAGAACCCCCGCTATAGCGGATTTCAAGAATAAACCCCGCCGCGGCACCCACCGGGCGGGGTTTTAATTTCTACAGGCGTGGTCCGCTACTACTTCTTTTTGGGCGGAACAATCGCGTCCTTCACAGCCTTGGAGACGCGGAACTTCACGACCTTCTTGGCGGGAATCTTGATGGCTTCGCCGGTGGCCGGATTGCGGCCCATGCGCGCCTTGCGGTCCACGCGCACCAGGCGGCCGATGCCGGGTAGTACGGTAACCCCATTCTTCTTGGTTTCCGCGATAGCCATATCGGCGTACGCAGTGGTGAAGGCTTTCGCGACCTTAGCAGGAACGCCGACAACCTCCGCTAGTTTCTTGATCAATTGCGACTGTGTCATTTTTGCTGCTGCCATATTGCTCCTTTTTCGAAAACTGATTCTCCCGTTTGTCACGTGACGCGTTCCGTTACGTGTCACGTTTCCGCTGCACGCTGCTGCTCGCGAATCGCGACAGGCGCGCGTTTCACTACTGCATCATACGGTATGCAGAATGTTGCTGTAAAGGGAAAACTGCACAAAAACATCGATTATTAGCGGGTTTCATGCGGATGCTATGCTGGCAGCGTAAGGCCCATGAGTGAGCTTCAAGAGCAACTGGCGGCTCTGCGCCGTCGCATGGCCCGCGTGGCCGCGGAGTGCGACGAAAAATACGGGAAGCCAGAAAACCCTTATTTCACGGGGGTTTCGCACACTTTTTCCACAGCTTTTCAAGTGCAGGAATGGTTTCCGGGAGAAGAAATCGTTACCGGATACGGTAAACATTTCGAGGCAGAAACGTTTTATGCGCGCCATCGCCGCCACGGCTCCGCGGAGCTGAGCGAGCTTGCGGAACTGCCTAGCAACCTGCTCGAAATCATCTCCAATGGCGCGGTGCGCGATGTGCCGCCGCAGCAGTGGGCGTTTCTCGACACCGAAACGACAGGGTTGGCGGGAGGCACCGGCACGGCCGCTTTCCTGGTGGGTGTAGGGCGCATCACGGCCGACGGATTTCGCGTGCGCCAGTTTTTTATGCGCGATCATGGCGAGGAGGCGAGCCAGCTGGATGCGCTCTCGCGGCATCTGGAGCCGTTTCGGGTGCTGATCACTTATAACGGCCGCACCTTCGATCAGCCGCTGCTCGAAACCCGCTACCGGCTGAATCGCGCGCGCTCGCCGCTGTCGCGCCTGGCTCATCTGGATCTGCTTTATGGCGCGCGGCGCCTGTGGAAATTGCGCTTCGATAACTGCCGCTTGCTACAGCTCGAACAGCAGATCCTGGGCTTTGAGCGCCAGGGCGACGTGCCCGGCGCGATGATCCCTTACCTCTATTTCGACTACGTGCGCACGGGCGAGATGGCACGGCTGCTGCCGGTGTTTTATCACAACGCCATCGATATATTAACCCTGGCGTGCCTGACGGGGATTGTGCCGTATGCGTTCAAGGACCCGGCCAGCGCTCCGCTGCGGCACGGCTCGGAGATGGCGGGGATCGCACGCTGGCTGCGTGAAGCGGGCGAGACGGAGCAGGCGCGCACGCTGTTCCGGCGCGCTGTCGACGCCGGGCTGCCGGACGAAATTCTGTTCCGCACGCTATGGGATATCGCGGCGCTGGAACGCAAGCTAGGCTGCGAGAAAGCCGCGCTGGGCGTGTGGAACGACCTGGCGGCGTGCCGAAATCCTTATCGCGTGCGCGCGCTCGAAGAACTCGCGAAGCATTACGAGCATCGCGCGAAGGATTACGCGCGGGCGCTGGAGATGACGCGTGCGGCCATCGCCATAGAGAGTTCCACGGCTCTTAGCAAGCGCGAAGAACGATTGGCCAAGCGATCCGCGAACCGGGCGGGTTAATGGCCTTCGGGTTTGAATTCCGGGGGGAGCTCGGAACCTTTCCCGAAGAAGTATTCTTCCATTTGCTTGAGCAGAAATTCCTGAGCTTCGGGCTGGCCCAGGTTGAGACGGTATTCGTTCATGATCATTTTCATGTGTTCCACCCAACCCTTCCAGGCTTCTTTGGAGACGTTTTCGTAGATGCGCTGGCCTAGCGGGGGTCCATCGAAGGGAACTTCGTCGAGGCCGGGGGCTTCCTTCTGCAACTTCACGCAAAAGACGGTGCGGCCGGCGGCCGGAGTGGTGGGATCTGCCATAAGACCAGTTTAGCGCGCGGGCGCGCTACTTCTTGCGAATCGCCAGCAGCAGGTTGGATTGATTCTGTTGCCACTTGTAGCCCACTCCGAAGTCGAGCGGGTCGACACCGGCATGGGCGTCGTAGGCGGCCTTCAGATCATCCTGCAGACCGGACTTGAACAAAGTGATTGGTTGGTCGTAGGCTCCAAACAGGTGTACGTTCCAAACCGGCGGCTCAAAGAAATAGTGATAGGGGATTCCGGAGTCGTCTTCGATCACCACGTTGCTATGAGCCAGGATGAGGCCGCGGACGGTGGAGAAGTAGCGCTTATGCATCAGGTAGGATGCAGATTTCACCAGCGTTGCGCCCGGCGGCAGCGCTTCCAGATACTTCATGGTGCCGGGCTTTTTCGCGAGGCGCGGGTTTTGCAGGTTCAGGGCGAAGTAACGCATAGTGCGCATGCGCTGGTGCTGGTCTTTGAACTGTATGGTCAGGCCGCGGGTCTCGGTGGACGTTTTGTCGTTAGATGGGATCAAAGCTCCCGCGGGCGTGATGCCCAGCGGGGTCACATCCACCACCGTATTTCCGGCGCGTGATAGCAGGAACAGCAGGACGGGCAGGATTCCGCTGGGGGCGCCCTCGGCGAGATCGCGCTGCATGTCTTCGGTCTTGAAAAATCCCATGGCGGCGGCGGATTGCCAGCCGCGGCGCAGCGCGGGCCAATATTCCGGGGCGTAGTCTTCCGTCTTTGAGGGAATGCAGCCGGCGGGTTCAAGACCGATTAGTACATACTCGCGGGCGTCCGGGAAGAAGGCCAGCGGATTGGTTGCGTCGGGGCCGCTGAAGGGGTAAAACACAACATCAGTGGGCGGAGTCTTTTGCAGAAATTTGCCGCGCCAGGCGGTGATGCGGTCGACGTAACGGCGTTTGAGGCGGTCCCAATCTGACGCGGCAGTTTTGGAATAATCCGTCCAGGCGGCCTTCTGCTCGGCGGTCATAGAGCCGGCGTAGCTGCTATCGCTGATACCGGCGATGAGTTGCGCGGCCGCGTCCCAGTTGGCAATGGGGCCTTGCTCGGCGCAGGCGGGCGCGGGAACCGTATCGGCCGCCAGCGTCAGGAGTGACGCGCTCGCCAGCAAGAAACTGAATTTGATAAAGCGCACTTTAAGCATGATGCAGGCCATCCCTAAAAAGACGCGAGAAATTGTTCTATTTCGCGATTAAAGCGCATTGGGTCCTCCAGCATTAAAAAATGACCCACCCCTTCCCACCTATTCAATTGCATACGCGTAAAAATGCCGCGCATGAGATCGAATCTTTCCTGAGTATGGGGATCCCCGGCCTGGATTGCAAGAGCGGGCAAGTCGAACACTTCGTTTGCGGGGGGCGGGCGGAGGGAGGAAATACTGGTGAGCGCCGCGATGCGCACGTGTTTTGGGGTGGCGTACATTTTGGCGCGGATTTGCTCGCGTAGGGGTTCCGGGGTTTGCGCCGTAAAGCACGCTTCGACGCGCTGCGCGAAAATTTTCTCACCGGCCCGGCCCTGAAAGCTGCGGGCAATTTTAGTGAAATAAGCGGCGGTGGCGGCGCGGTCCGGCGGTCCGGCCATGCGGCGCGATACGAAGGTGTCCACCAGCACCAGGGCTTTGGCTTTTTCCGGGAACAGGCGCAGGAAAGCGTAGGCAATGGGACCGCCCAAGCTATGGCCTACGAGAACGGCGCGGTCGACCTGGGCGTCGCGCATGACAGCTTCAATCGCACGGGCGAAGAATTCGATGGGGTAGGGGCAGTGCGGTTTGTCGCTCAGGCCATGGCCGGGGAGATCAATGAGTAACGCGCGGCGATCTGGATTGGTATAGAGCGGTTCCTGGCCGCGCCAGAAGGTGAGGTCACAGGTCCAGCCGTGGATGAAAACCAGTGCTTCGGGTCCGCTGCCGTAGTTTTCGTAGTGAATGTGGAGGTCGTTGACACGTGGCGCGGCCAGCTTGGCAACGCGCGCGGCCGCAGTGTCTCCCAGCGCGGCTCCCGCGGCTGCCATCGCAAGGAAATGCCGCCGGAGGATGACTGCCCGCATGCCTGTATTATGACGCCGCGTTTTCCGTGCCGCCGCCGCGTTTACTTTTGACGGCGTTCAGATACTCGGAGAGCTTCAAGGGGACGCGAGCTCCTTTTTCCATATGGCGCTGCACGGCTTTTTGATAACGCCGCAGCGTATCGCGCTTGTTGACTTCGCGCAGATTGCAGCCTTCAATATCGAGAAGGATCTCTATTTCCCAGGGCCGGAAAGTATTGCGCTGCATATTCCCCCGCAGCAATTCCTGGATCAAGCGGTTGAATTGCGTGAGGACCGTCTCACTATCAGGCAGGGATTCGTAAGCCATCGCGTCTCCCATTAGTTTACTCTGGCGAGCCAAGTATGAATGGCCTGCATTTGCTTGAGGATCTCCGGGCGGTCGGGGGCTTCCGGTTCCATGCTGAGATATTTTTCCAGATCGCGGCGGGCGGCTTGAAAACGCCGTAATTCCAGTTCCAGTAAACCGCGCTGCTTATACCAGCCGGATAAGCCGGGTACGCCCACCAGCAGCAGATCCAGCGTGTCGACGGCACGGGCCCAATCTTTGCGGCGCAGATATACGCCGCGCAAATTTTGAAGCATGCGGATGGCGATCTCTTTTTTCGTAGCGCGGCGAAGCAGCACCGGATCGGCCACCTTGGCTCCGGCCAGCGCGAAACATTCTTCCGGAGTAATGGGGCGGCCGCCGTTGAACGGATCGATGTAAGTGGAATAATTGCCGTCGTCGTATTGAATGATGAAATGCCGCGGCAGGCTGATGCCGAAGACAGGCATGGCCAGGCGCCGGGCCACTTCCATGTACATCACCGAGAGCGTAATGGGAATGCCGACGCGGCGCTCCAGAACCTGATCCAGACAGCTGTTGCGGGGATCGAAGAAATCGTCTTCATTGCCGTGAAAGCCCAGTTCGCCGAAGAGGTAACGCTGCGCGGTCTCGACAAAATCGCGGCCATCGTTGAAATTTCGCAGGCGATCGCCGAGTTGACAGGCCAGTTCATTCAGGCGGTCGAGCCACGGTTCAGGCTCGAGACCCGGGGTGTCAATGGCCGCCAGCTCCAGGGCCGCGTGATCCAGGCGCCCTTTGGGCGGATCTTCTTCAAGCAGATAACGGAGATGATTTGCCTCGGGCACGTCCACTTCTATTGTAGAACTGCCCGGTTGGATTACCCGGCAAGGCTCAGGTAACGGTAGCCGGCGCGCGCCAGGCGGGCGCGGTCCAGGTGATTGCGGCCGTCGAGCAGAACCTGGCCGCGCATGGTGGTCTTCATGGATTCCCAATCGAGTTCGCGATATTCCTGCCACTCGGTGACCAGCACGAGGGCGTCGGCATCCTGGGCGGCTTCCTCGGCGGTGGCGCAGAGGATCACGTCGAGATCGGGATACTCCTGCAGGAAGCGCGACATGGCCACGGGGTCATGGGCCTTGACGCGCGCGCCGCGTTCGATCAGCTTGCGGGCGATGTCGAGAGCGGGAGCTTCGCGCAGATCGTCGGTGTTGGGTTTGAACGCCAGGCCCAGCAGCGCCACAGTGCGGCCTTTCAGGATTTTCAGTTCGTCGAGCAGCTTTTCAATCACGCGCTCGCGCTGGCGGCGGTTCGTATCGCGCGCGGCTTTGACGATCTGCGCGTCCAGGCCATACTCGCTGGCGGTGGCAACCAGAGCTGCCGTATCCTTGCCGAAACACGATCCGCCCCAGCCAATGCCGGCCTGTAGAAAGCGCGTGCCGATGCGAGCGTCGAGACCGATGCCCTTCGCCACCTGCGTGATGTCGGCGCCGACTCGCTCGGCGAGCTGGCCGATTTCATTGATGTAGCTGATCTTGAGCGCGAGGAACGCGTTGGCGGCGTATTTGATGAGCTCGGCCGAGGCCATGTCGGCGGAAATCAGCGGCACGGCGCCCATGCGCTCGGGACGGGGCAGATAAGATGGCGCCTTGAAAGTTTGCTCCAGCAAGGGACGGTAAAGCGAGTAGAGCACTTCAGCGCTGCGCTGGTTGTCAGCACCGACCACCACGCGATCCGGATAAAGGCTATCGAAGATGGCCGAGCCCTCGCGCAGGAATTCGGGATTCGAGGCCACCGCGAACATGCCTTTGGCCCTGCTGTTGGTGCGCTTTTCGTAAGCGTCGCGGACGATCGATTCCACCCAGTTGCCGCTGCCGATGGGCACCGTGGATTTGTTCACCACTACGACAAATTCACCGGCGAGATGTTCACCAATGCTGCGCGCCGCGGCTTCCAGGTATTTCAGATCGGGTGCGCCGTTTTGTCCCGGCGGCGTGCCAACGGCAATAAAAATCACCTGCGATTCCGGAATGGCGTTCTTGTACTCGGTGGTAAACGAAAGGTTGTGGCGCGCTTCAGCCAACAACTCCGGCAGGAATGGTTCGTAGAAGGGAATCTTGCCGGCCTGCAGCCCCTTCACCTTGCGCTCGTCGGCGTCGATGCAGGTCACCTTGTGGCCTAGAAAGGCCAAGCATGCTCCCGTGGTCAATCCGACATAACCGGTTCCAATGATTGAAACATTCATAAGCTTTAGCGTGAATCTTCATCTTAGCCCTTCTGTTCCTGTTTTCCTTGTGCTACCCCGCATCGACTAACCTGAACAAATGCGGCGCTTCGCCAGTGGCCTGGGACACACTCTCCGTTACTGGATGCAGACGGAAGTGCACGTCTACGCGTTTTCCGTGGCCGCTAATGTTCTTCTATCGTTCTTCCCATTCCTGATCGTCATGCTGTCGCTGTCGCGGCGGGTTTTCGGCGAGCAGGCGGCGGTGGGCGCCATCGACTTGGCATTACGGGACTACTTTCCCGACGCTCTGGGGCAGTTTCTGGAACGCAACTTACCGTCCACCGGCTCCGTGCAACTGGTATCGATCCTGCTCCTCCTGTTCACGGCGAACGGGATATTCGAGCCTCTTGAAGTGGCTCTCAACCGCGTTTGGGGCATCCGCAAGAACCGCAGCTTCTTTCGCAACCAGATCGTTAGTCTGGGATTAATCTTTGTCTGCGGAGGACTGGCGCTGGGGTCAATGATGATGACGGCGTTGAACCAGTCCTCTTTCCGAGTGTATGGGGGACCGCGGGGATTGCTGCAGACGCTGGCCGGCGGTGCGGGGGCGTGGCTTTGGTGCTGGTCTTCAAGCTAGCGGCGGTACCGCTGGCGGTGCTGGTGCTATTCCTGATCTACCGCTACCTGCCCAATGGACCGACGCCGGTGAATCGTGTGATCCCGGCGGCGATTTTCGTAGGGCTGCTGATGGAGGTGCTGAAGTACGTAAACACGTTGCTGTGGCCGGGATTTCAGCGCAAGCTGGCGCGGGAATACGGCGTGTTTCAGTATTCGGTGACCCTAATCTTTTTGGGATTTTTGGCATCCATGCTGGTGCTGGCTGGGGCGGAATGGGCGGCGCGCGGGCACCGTCTGGATGAGCGGGTGGATCCTCTCTGTGCTGCCGTTGAATCGGGGCAGGAAAAGCATGGCTAATGGTTTGCTGGCGGTAATCACCGGCGCGTCCAGCGGGATCGGCGAGGCTTTCGCGCGGCAGCTTGCGGCGCGCGGCTACGATCTTTTGCTGATCGCGCGGCGCGAAGACCGGCTGCGTGCGCTGGCCGCTGAGATCAGGGCGGCGCAGCGGATCGCCGTGGATGTGATGACGGCCGATCTGGTCAGCGATGAAGATCGTGATCGCGTGGCCGGGCGCATTCGCGGCGCCGCCGGCTTCGCGCTGCTGGTGAATAACGCCGGGGGCGGCATGACACCCGGATGGTTTCACAAAGGCGATTTGCAAGTGCAGGACCGCATGCATCGCCTGCACGTACTGACAACGTTGGCGCTATCGCACGCGGCATTGGAAAATCTGGCGGCGCGGGCGGACGCCGGCGGGCGCTGCGGCATCATCAACGTAGCTTCAGTGGCCGGCTTCGAGCAGGCGCCGGGGAGCGTCAGCTACAACGCCACCAAGGCTTGGATGATTAGCTTTACCAATGGACTGGCGATCGAGCTGGCGGTCCAGCGGTCGCGCGTGAAAGTGCAGGCGCTGTGCCCGGGGTTCACTTACTCAGAATTTCACGACCGTATCGGTGTGGAGCGCACTGCGATTCCGAAATCGTTGTGGTTGACAGCAGAGTTCGTGGCGGCGGAATCGCTGCGCGGGTTCGATCGCGGACAGCTAATCGTGGTGCCCGGCTGGCGCTACAAAGCGATCGTGGCGTTCATGCGCTTGACGCCCGGCGCTCTGCTGCGGCGCGTCTCGGCGATACTGGGAAAGCGCTACCGCCGGCCCAATGTCGACCGGGCGTAAAATAGAAATGGGCGGATTCATGGCGCGTATAGTGAGTGACCGGGCGAATAACACCGATCAGGTGGTTTTGCTGCCGTCCTCGCTCGAGGACCCCACCAAAGCACCCCCGGGCGCCTACCGTATTCTCATCTGGACGGCCTGCGGATCGATTTCGGCGTTTTTTGCGGCGCTGGTCATCGCCTATATCTGGCGTTCCGGCATGATGTCCTACTGGCAGCAGATCCGGCTGCCGCGTGTGCTGTGGGTGTCGACGGCCCTGATTCTAGCGAGCAGCGCCACCTTCGAAATCGCGCGCCGTTTTTTCCGCCGCGGCGAGTGGCGCGTGGCGGATCGCCTGCTGTTGGCGACAGCCACTATCGGCGTCGCGTTCCTGGCCGCGCAACTGTTGGCCTGGCGGGATCTGTTGGCCCAGGGCGCATATTTAATGGATAATCCGCACGGCGCCTTCTTCTATTTATTTACGGGCCTGCATGCGGTGCACTTGCTGGGTGGGCTCATCGCGCTCTTCGTCGTCGTTTTTGGGCGCCGCAAACGCCGTGAGTTAGTGGATGTCGTGGCCTATTACTGGCATTTCCTGACCATCCTGTGGCTGATTTTATTTGGAGTCTTGAGGACAGTGACCTAGCTCATGTCGCCCGCGACTAACCTGCAGATCGCGCCCACCGCGCGCGTGCACCGCGACGCGGAGATCGGCGCGGGCACGGTGATTGGCGACTTTTGCGTAATCGAACAGGATGTGGTCATCGGCAAGGGCTGCATGCTCGAGCCTTACGTTTACGTCAAGCGCTGGACTACGCTGGGCGCGCACAACCAGATATCCGCCGGGACCGTGCTAGGTACCGATCCGCTGGATAAAAACTTTAAAGGCGAGCGCAGCTATTTGCGCATCGGCGACCACAACCAGATTCGCGAGCACTACACCATTTCTCGCGGCACGGCGCCAGAATCGGTAACGGTGATCGGCGACGGCAACTACATCATGACCTCGGGCCACATTGCCCACAATTGCAAAATCGGCAACCAGACGGTGATCGCGAGTGGCTCGCTGATCGCGGGGTACGTGGAGGTGGAGGATCAGGCGTTCGTCTCCGGAAACGTGGCCATTCATCAACATTGCAAAGTGGGGCGCCTGGCGATGGTGGGCGGCGGGACGCGCGTGAATGTGGATGTGCCGCCGTATTTCCTGTATGCAGGCTTGTATGTGAAACCCACCGGACTCAACCGCGTGGGGCTGCGGCGCGCCGGCTTCGCCTCCGATGAAATCGCGGCGCTGAAGGCGGCGTACAAAGTTTTGTACCGTTCCGGGCTCAAGCTGGAAGACGCGCTCCAGAGTATTGAGCAGGGCGTGCTCACCGAACATACCAGGCATCTTGTGGCCTTCATTCGCTCCAGCACGCGCGGCATCGCCCGCGAATAACCAGCGGCTTTCGGCCGTAACCGTTTTACAACCAGCACCTGCGTGTTTGCCAGGGCCTCTTTGCAAGGCTGGCGCCGTAGTGTTAGCGCGTGACACCCTTTCAACGCCTGCGGCTGGCCCAGACCGTCAGCGTGCTGGGCGATTTCCTGGCCTGGTTCGCGGTGCAAGTAGCGATTGTCTTCCGCATGCATGGCAGCGCGCGGGACGTAGCGAGTGTATTCATCGCATCGCTCCTGCCCAGCGTGGTTTTAGGGCCGCTCGCGGGGACTTTTACCGACCGTTGGGATCCGCGCCGCACCATGATTGCGAGCGATGTGGCGCGCGGTCTGCTGATTCCACTGCTGCTGCAAGCGGCGACGATTCCACAGATTTGCTGGATCCTGTTTGCGGTGAGCTGCTGCTCGAGTTTTTTTGCCCCGGCGCAGTCCATCACGCTCCCGCTGCTGGTTCGCCGATCCGGTTTACTGGCCGCGAACGCGGGTCTTCAGCAGAGCATGCAGGTGGTGCGTCTGGCGGGTCCGGCAATAGCGTCCGCGCTAGTAGCGGCTTTCGGCGAGCGAATTTGCTACGCCGTCGACAGCGTGAGCTTTTTCATTTCGGCGGCGCTGCTGGCGACGCTGCGCTATTCGCGTCCCTCGCCGCCCGAGATCAAGCGCGCGGTGTTCCGCGAACTCCACGGCGCCTTTCATTTTCTGTTCACGGATGCGCGATTTTGCTTCGTGGTGCTTTCGATGACCGCGGGAACCTTCGCCGCCGGATGTTTTGGGGCCCTGGCGTCGGTCTACGTGCGCGGTGTTCTGCACGCTGGTCCGGCGGTCCTGGGGATGATTGCCGGGTTGATCGCGGCGGGGACCCTGGCAGGATCGTTGGTCTTGCGAGCAGGCTCGCGCGATCCACGGCGGCTGATTGGTGGCGGCATGGCGGGAGTGGGCGCGTCGATTCTGCTGATTGCGGTGGTGCCAACCACAGGCGCGGCGCTGCTCGGATCGGCCTGCATGGGGATTGGCGTGGCGGTGGTGATGATCGCCGCGAGCGCGATGTTGCAAGGCGAGACGCCAGCGGAGTTGCGCGGGCGGGTGAGCGGGGCCTCGGCCTCGCTCATGGCTCTGGCGCAATTGGCGGCTCTGACGCTGGCGGGAATGGGATCGGCGCGCCTGGGGATTCGCGGCGTCCTTCTCATAAGCGCGGCGCTGCTGTTTGCGATTGCAATCGGCGGTCTCAAGGGGATAGGAAATCGCGCAGGCCAAGAGGAACGCTAAGGCGGCGACTTGCCGAGGTTCTGAAAACGCAAGAGCGGCAATTGACCGTAAGTTTGAACTGTCCTATCATCACCCCGAGGAGTTGCGATGGCTCAAACCGAACAGAACTTGAAAAATCATGCCCGGACCGATCCCATGTTTCACGGCTTCCTTTTCATCGGAGCCCTGATCCTGCTGGGATTCGCTATTTATGGGCTCATAAAAGAGCCGAATGTACTGGGTGCGGTGCGCGTTTTCGCCGTGCTGTGGGCCATTGTATTGATGTTCAAAGTGCGGCTCTACGCGCTGAAGGTGCAGGACCGCGTCATTCGGCTGGAAGAACGGCTTAGGCTGGCGGAGTTGCTGCCCGGTGCGTTGCAATCGCGCATCGTGGAATTGGACGAACCGCAATTAATCGCGCTGCGCTTTGCCTCCGATGGCGAGGTAGCGGCCCTGGTTCAGCAAACGCTCGACGGCAAGTGGGATGGGAAGCAAATCAAGGGTGCGGTCAAGGTCTGGCGGCCGGATTTCTTCCGCGTGTGAAATTTTTGCGAACTTGCCCGGCCCAATTAGGGCGGAATAGTTTTTGGAATCCGATTCGCGTTAATCTAGTTCCTAGTGAAGACCACCACTGACGAAGGCATTGCGATCTCCATACCTAAGTGTGAAGCGGGCATCGGCAAAATTATTCGCGGGCCGGAATCCGCGGACTTAATCGAGGGCGTGAGAGTCCGCGGGTACGATTTATGGCCGGACGATCGCGGTTATTTTTTGGAAGTTGTCCGGCTGAAGCAGGGATTGGCGGCAGATTTTGTGCCGGAGATGACGCAGGTCTCGGCCGCGCTTAGCTATGCGGGCACCATCAAGGCGTTCCACTTTCATAAGCATCAGACCGATTTGTGGGTTCCTTCCCAAGGCATGTTTCAGGTGGCGCTGGTCGATTTG
>JALYJH010000011.1 GCA_030775415.1 Acidobacteriota bacterium
AATGGCATTACCAACTGGTGCACCACGGTATTTGGGATTTCGACATTCCGTGCGCGCCTATGCTGGTCGACATCACCGTGAACGGCCGCGCCGTTAAAGCATTGGCGCAGCCCACCAAGCAGGCCTTTTTATATATGTTCGACCGCACGAACGGCCAGCCTATTTTTCCGCTGGAAGAGAAGCCGGTCGAGCAGTCCACTGTGCCTGGAGAAAAAACCAGCCCGACGCAGCCCTTCCCGAGCAAGCCTCCGGCCTATGACCGGCAGGGCTTTTCGCTCGATGATCTCATCGACTTCACACCGGAGTTGAAGGCGCAGGCCCGCGAGATTGTCTCGCATTATCACATCGGACCGGTCTTTACGCCACCGGTCTTGAGCAAGGCCGAGGGTCCCATCGGCACGCTGGCTTTGGCCACCGGGTCCGGTGGAACCAACTGGACGGGCGGATCTGTCGATCCGGAAACCGGCATAGCGTATATTCCTTCGCAACGGGCGCTGACCAATCTGGCGCTGGTGCCCTCCGACCCTAAGATCAACGATTTCCGTTTCGTGTGGGGCACGGTGAGCGAAGGCGTTCAGGCTACAACGGGAGGCGGCGCCGACGGTGCCGCGGCGCCCGGCACGGTGAACCCCGGACGCCTGAGCGTGCAGAACCTGCCCCTATTCAAGCCGCCCTACGGGCAGATCAGCGCTATCGATTTGAATAAGGGCGAGATCCTGTGGCAGATCCCCAATGGCGAAACCCCGGATGTGATTCGAAATCATCCCGCACTCAAAGGAATGAGCATCCCACGCACCGGACGGGCTGGTATCGTGGGCGTTATGGTCACCAAGACGCTGGTCATCGGCGGCGAAGCTGGCACTATCACCATGCCTGATGGAAAAAAGGGCGCGTATCTGCGCGCATACGACAAGAAGACCGGACAGGATGTGGGCGCGGTTGCCATGCCTGCCGGACAAACCGGATCTCCGATGACCTACATGCTCAACGGCAAGCAATACATTGTCGTCGCCGTAGGCGCCGCCGGATATCCAGCCGAGTATCGCGCTTACAGGCTGCCGAACTGAAGTCCTATCAAACCATCATTGTCGGCGGAGGCCATAACGGCCTGGTCACAGCCGCGTATCTCGCGCGCGCCGGCGTGCGCGTGGTGGTTCTTGAATCCCGTGAATTAGTAGGCGGCTGCGCCGTCACCGAAGAAATCTGGCCCGGCTACCGCGTCTCGACGGCGTCGTATCTTGCCAGCTTGATGCAGGAGAAAGTCGTGCGCGAGCTCGAGCTTGAACGCTTCGGCTACCGCGTCGACGCCAAGGACCCCGCCTTCTTCTCCCCTTTTCCCGATGAGCGCCATTTATTTATGTGGCAGGATCGTGCGAAAACCATCGCCGAGATCGCCAAATTCTCCGCACACGACGCGGCAGCCTACCCACGCTACGAAGCGCATTTGGAAAGGCTGGCCATGGTGGCCGAATCCGTGCTGCTCGCTACGCCGCCCGATTTCCCGCCGCGCGGTATAGGCGACTTCATCGAATATTTAAAGCTGATGGGACGCCTGCGCGGCCTCTCGCGAACCGAAATCGTCGGCTTGGTGAAAGTCTTCACGCAAAGCGCCGCCGATTTCCTGGACGACTGGTTCGAGTGCGAAGAGATCAAAGTGACGCTCGCCACCGACGGCGTCATCGGGGCCAACGGCGGCCCGCGTTCCCCCGGTACCGCTTACATTCTCCTGCACCACTGCATGGGCGGCGTGAACGGCATTCGCGGATTGTGGGGATTCGTGCGCGGGGGCATGGGCGCAGTGTCGAATGCCATCGCCGCCTCCGCGCGCGCGAGCGGAGCCGAGATCCGCACCAACGCGCCTGTCGAAAAGATCCTCACGAAGCATGGTCGCGCCACTGGCGTCTCACTTTCCAACGGCGAAGAAATCTACGCGCCCATCGTCGCCAGTAATCTCGACCCTCGCCGGACGTTCCTCCATTTGGTGGACAAAGCCGCCCTGCCCACAGAATTCGTGAGCGGCATTGAACGTTTCCGCTCCGAGGGAACATCGCTCAAAATGAACCTCGCCTTAAGCGGACTCCCGGAATTCACAGCTCTGCCCGGATCGAATCAGCCCGGCCCGCAGCATCGAGCCACCATGCACCTGTGCCCGTCCATCGAGTATGTCGAGCGCGCCTGGGACGACGCTAAGTACGGCCGACCGTCGCGTTCCCCACTCATTGAGATGACCATCCCCACCATGTACGATCCGTCGCTCGCGCCCGCCGGCCATCACATCATGGGAATCTTTCTGCAGTATGCGCCTTACACGCTGAAAGGCACCGACTGGGACACTGAGCGTGAACCCTACGCCGACCGTGTCCTCGAAGTGATCGAGCAATACTGCCCCAACATTCGCGACATTGTGGTCGAGCGCCAAACCCTCACGCCGCTCGATCTCGAACGCCGCTTTGGGCTGACCGGAGGCAACATCTTCCATGGAGAAATGTCGCTCGATCAAATGTTCGTCATGCGTCCACTGGCTGGCTGGGCGCGCTACCGCGCACCTGTAAAAGGCCTGTACCTATGCGGCTCCGGAGCGCATCCCGGCGGCGGCGTGATGGGCGCCCCGGGTCACAACGCGGCCCGCGAAATCCTCAAGGACCGCTAGATCAGTTGTGCCCGTTAGTGGTAGCTTACTTGCAAATTCGTGAACGATCCGTCCGGCAAGTTGCGCACGCCCATGCCGTTCAACCCGGTGAAGGGCAATTGCACGTTACCCGTCGGAATGCCGTACACGCGAATATTGCCGCTCTTATTCGCCAACGCGGGATACTGCTGGTCTAACACGAACGCCGTGTGCTGTAGCGGCTGCAGCACAACGGAAAAATCGTTGACGATCACATTCCCGGCTAAATCATACGCCACAATAAGGGCAGTCTGCGTAAGCGTCGAACTTGAATTGGTGAGCGCTAATCCGACCAGTGCGCCGTTAGTCTCGTCAAATGGCATGGAGAAGTAAGTGCTGAGCGTAGGATCGCCGGTCACCGATGCCTGCTGATTCTGCTCACTTCCCAGAACCTTGTAAACCGCCATCGCGGAAAATTCTTCGGAACTCTCTACTTTCGCCCAGCCCTCCGCCAATCCCGAGCCGGTGCCCGACGAACTGAGGAACTTAGCGCCAAAGCCCGGAACCGAGATGGTAGTGGTGCTGCCGATTCCCGGAATTGACCAGGGTGTTCCGTTCTCCTTCCAGAAAGTGACCGTATAGCCTTGCGTATATTTGCTCTGGTTGGTAATGGACAACGTTGTCTGCCAGCCGCCGCCATCCACGATCTGCGACATCACTTTGGTGTAACCGGCGGGCCGGACGGTAGTGACGTTGCCGAGAACAATGAAACGCCTTATGTTCACTGCGTTAACGATGCAATTCGGCGAATCGCAGGAGCCTTCTTCCGCTAGCCCATTGAAAGGGATGCTTCCGCCATCGTTGGTAAGCGGTGAAAGGAAAGATCCGTTAAACAGGCGGTCTCCGATTTGTGCCGGCAAACTGGCATATACGCGCACAGCATTCGCGAAACCCGTGGGAGCGGGATTCACGCCCGGAACTCCGTAATGATAACCGCTTGTAAAGGTCTTGCCGGGAGTCACATCGATATTCACGTTCGAATAGGCGTTGCTGACGGAGTCATAAACAAACGAACCCGTAGCCTGCCCACCGTCGTCGAACAGTACGTTGTCCAGATACCAGGTGCGCGGACCAAATGCCGGAGCTGCGGTGACACTGCCTGCCGTGACGTTGAGGATCGAATCGGAAGTGGCATACTGGCAGACCGAATTCAAGCACACACCTTGATACGAACCCGTATCAAGCGGGATTGTCCCGCCGCCATTGGCGAGTGTTCCGAGAAAACCCCACTGCAGCATGCCGGAAACTCCGGTGATGGGATTGGGCGTGGTCCAAAAAATCACCACCGCCGGACGTCCAATGGGACTTTGCACCGTGTAGTGGTTGCCTGTCACCAATCCGCTCGCCGCCGCGTTTCCCGGAGTGGTCGTGATATCGATCGACGTATACAGCCCCGTGACCGTATCGTAAACAAACGATCCTACCGCGCGGCTGCCGTCAGAAAACGTTACGCCGTTCAGATACCACGTAACAGGCGCGGCGTGCACCGCGGCGCTCAGCATAACAAATAGGAGGACGAGAAAAAGCAAACGGGTTCTATTGGTGTTCATTTTACTCCGCGGCAATCTCTTTATTCTCCCGGAACCGCGCAGCGTTAGTCAATGGAATAGACGCTCGATCGTTGGGTTGCACGTCCTTCGGAGGAGCTAAGGTGTGCCATGCTGGAGACTAGATGAGCCGCACTCCCGAATCCGCGCCGCCCAAAGCTGCCGCGAAACCTCCCGAAAAGCCCCCGAAAAATCGCTCAATGACTCGCAAGGCTTTTGGCGAATTGCTCAAGCGCGCGATCACTAAGACCGATCCCAAGGCGCGCTGACGATGTTCGCCGCGCACTCCGGATTCGGACGCAATTACGGGCGTTCGCAGGTCATCACGGGGCAAGGAATCGTCGCCACCAGTCAGGCGCTCGCCTCGCAAGCCGGCGCGCAAATCCTGGCGCAGGGCGGTTCGGCGGTCGACGCCGCTATTGCAGCGAACGCCGTGCTGGGTGTAGTCGAGCCCATGATGGACGGCATCGGCGGCGACTTGTTCGTGCTGTACTGGGATGCGAAAACCGGGGATTTGAGCGGCTTGAACGCCTCTGGCCCCGCCCCCCGCGCGCTGTCTCCCGCTTTTTTGGCGAAGCACGGAATCACCACCATGCCGCTCGCCGGGATCCACGCCGTGACGGTTCCCGGAGCTGTCGACGGCTGGGCGCAGCTACACAAACACTACGGAAATCTGCCATGGGACCGCCTGTTCGCCTCCGCCATCGCCTACGCCGAGCAAGGCTTCCCCGTCACCGAAGCCATCGAAGAACAGTGGACCTCACCGGTATCTTATGACCGCCTGACCAGCCACGCCGAATCGTCGCGCGTGTTCCTGCCAGGCGGCAACCCGCCACGGCAGGGTGAGGTATTCCGCAATCCGGACTTGGCCGGTGCGTACCGCACACTCGCCGCCGCCGGTTCGCGTGCTTTCTATGAGGGTGAAATCGCCGCCGCCATTCTCAAAACTTTACAATCGCTGGGCGGCGCCATGATTGCCGAAGACTTATCGACGTTCTCCGCCGAGTGGGTTGAGCCCATTTCCATTGACTATCGCGGCTGGCGCGTGTACGAGCTTCCGCCCAACGGCCAAGGCATGGCCGCGCTCGAAATGCTGAATATCATGGAGACCTCGCCCGCCGATCCCGCTGGTCCCTTCACCGCCGCCGAAATGCACAAGCGCATCGAGGCCATGAAGCTAGCGTACTCCGACGTCTACCGCTACAACGCTGACCCGCGCGTCTGCGATATTCCCGTCGCGAAGCTGCTCTCGAAAGAGCACGCCCGCGCGCGTGCCGCGCTCATCGATCCGCAGACCGCCAACGGCCGCGTCGCCCCTGGGACCATCTCCGGCAGCGACACTACCTATCTAACCGTTGCCGACCGTGAAGGGAACATCGTGAGCTGGATTCAGAGTATCTTCAGCAATTTCGGCTCCGGTATCACCATCGAGGGCATGGGTTTTGCAATTCAAAATCGCGGCGCCGGATTTACGCTCGACCCCACGCACCCTAATGTGCTCGCCGGCGGCAAGCGTCCGTTCCACACCATCATTCCCGGCTTCATGGAACGCGGCGACGCACACATCGGCTTCGGCATCATGGGTGGTCCCAATCAACCCCTGGCCCACGCGCAGTTTGTGTCGAACCTGGTCGATTACGGGATGAACCTGCAGCAGGCTCTAGAGTCGCCGCGCTTCACCAAGAGCGGACCGGCCGGCTGCGACGTGCTCATCGAAGCGCGTGTCCCTGAAGCCACCGTGCTCGCGCTCAATAAAATGGGTCACGAAGTTCTGCTGCGTCGCGAATACACGCAAGAGATGGGCCGCGGCCAGGCGATTTTGCACGATTCCAAAACCGGCACCAATTACGCCGCTTCTGACCCGCGCGCCGACGGCGCCGCCACGCCTGAGCCCATCGTTCTCTAGTTAGTCGATAAAGCTGTAAGCCGGCAGCGTCAAGAATTCCTGAAAATCTGCGCTGGTCATCATCTGCCGGAAAATCTGGGCAGCCTTGTTGAATTCCGCGTCCGCCTTCCCGCGCTTGGCAAGCTGTTCATCCACCACCTGGTTAACCATGACTGCTGTCACCGGTCTTCCATCGTCGAGTTTGGCCGCGAATCTCACCCATTGCCACACCTGCGCGCGGCAAATCTCCGCCGTCGCTGCATCTTCCATCAAGTTGTAAATCGGCACGCACCCTACTCCACGCAGCCACGCTTCGAGATACTGCAAACCCACGTCGATATTCCAGCGCAACCCGGCCTCGGTGATCGTGCCGTCTGTCGGTGCCAACAAATCCTTGGCGGTGATGTGAACCTCTTCGCGCTTTTTGGAGATCTGATTCGGCTCCGGCATCCCCTCATCGAAAATCTGTTTCGCCATCGGCACCAGCCCCGGGTGCGCCACCCAGGTTCCATCGTGCCCAGCTCGCACTTCGCGCAGCTTATCCTGGCGAACTTTTTCCAGCGCCTGTTCATTGGCCACGGGATCGTTCTTGATAGGTACCTGCGCCGCCATGCCGCCCATCGCGTGAATCCCGCGCCGGTGGCAAGTCTGGATTAGCAACTCGACGTAAGACTTTAAGAAATGCCTCTCCATTGTCACTTCCGCCCGGTTCGGTAGCACGAACGTAGGGAAGTTACGGAACTTCTTGATGAAACTAAATATGTAATCCCAGCGCCCGCAGTTGAGCCCTGCGGAATGGTCCTTCAGCTCATATAAGATCTCGTCCATCTCGAAGGACGCTAGAATCGTTTCGATTAGCACCGTGGCGCGGATCGTCCCCCGCGGAATGCCAAGGCTATCCTGCGCAAAATTGAAAATGTCGTTCCACAAGCGCGCCTCGACGTGGCTTTCCAGCTTCGGCAGATAGAAATAAGGACCCGACCCGTTCGCCATCAACTGCTTTGCGTTGTGGAAGAAATACAAACCGAAATCGAACAGCGATCCAGAGACCGGCTTGCCCTCCCGCAGGACGTGCTTCTCGTTCAAATGCCAACCGCGGGGCCGCACGAGCAAGGTTGCGATTTTGTCGTTGAGCTGGTATTTCTTCCCCTCCGGACTAGTGAAAGCAATCGTCCGCCGATTCGCATCCCGCAGGTTGATCTGCCCCTCAACGTTATTGCTCCACGTCGGCGAGTTCGCGTCCTCAAAATCCGCCATGAAAACGTTCGCGCCGGAATTGAGCGCGTTGATCACCATCTTGCGGTCGACCGGCCCCGTGATCTCGACACGTCGGTCCGTCAGATCGCGCGGGATCGGAGCCACCGTCCACTCGCTCATGCGAACGTCCGTGGTCTCCGTCAGGAAATCCGGAAAATGTCCCGCGTCAATCTCGCCTTGCCGCTCCTGCCGGCGCGTAAGCAGCACCTGCCGCCGCGCTTCGAACTTCGTCGCCAGGCTAGCCACAAAATGAAGAGCTTCCGGCGTCAATATCTCGGCGTAGGCGGCGCTTACGGGAGCGGTAATCCGCAGCTCTTCTGAAACGGTGGCCATACTATCGTCCTATCGCGGCGGGCGATGCAGCTTGGGCCGCTTTCAAATCTTTCTTGGGGAAGGGCATCCTATGAATGGCGATCGCCATCAGAGCCGCGCACATTGCCAACGCTGCGCTGCCATAAAATTCGACCGTCCAAGTCCCGGTCTTTTCAAACAACGTCGCCGCCAACCCACCCGCCAAAATCGAAGCGATGGCCTTGGTAGTGTACAAGAAGCTGTAATTCGAAGCCGCATGCCGCGCTCCAAAAATATCGGTCTGCGCCGCGGGAAATAGCGTGTAGAGCTCGCCCCAGGTGAAGTACACCAGCGCCATGCAAATGATGAAATAGGTTCCACTCATCTTCCCGATGGTAACCACGCTAGTGAGCGCCGCGGCCTGCAGCGTGAATGCGATAAACATGGTTTGCGCGCGCCCGATGTGATCGGAAACCCATCCCCAAAAGATACGGCTGGTCCCGTTCGCCAGCGGATTGAGCGATAGCGCCACCGTCAGCGCAGTCGCCCCAATCCCCAAACTCTTGGCGACCGGAGCCACCTGCGCTGTGGTCATCAAGCCGCCAATGCCGATCATCAGCATGGCTCCATACAGCACATAAAACTGCGGAGTCTTTAGCATCTCCGCCGAATTGAAGTCTTCCGTATGCCGCCGGACTTTCGCTTTCACAGGCGGTGTAGGAAGCGCGGCCACCTCGGCTGTGCTGGGATTTTGCAATAACTGCGCCGCAAGAATCATAATCGCGCCGCTGGCAATCCCCGTGTATAAAAATGTCGCCCGGTAATCAAACAAGTGAATCAGATAGGCGAATACCGGATTGAAAATGGCCGCTCCCGCACCGTACCCCGCCGCTGAAATTCCGGACGCGAGACCGCGCTTGTCGGGGAACCACTTTAACGCCACCGAAATCGCGCAACTGTAGCCGAACGCCGTCCCGAACCCCGCGATCGCATACAGCACATACAACTGGGTAAGCGTGGTCGCCGATCCCATGCCCGCCCAGCCGATGCCGCACAGCAACCCCGCGAGGCTCATGAACGCGCGCGGCCCGATGCGGTCGATCATCCACCCCGACACCGGCATCGAAAACGTTCCCAGCGCAATGTACAGCGTGAATGCCCATTGCACCTGCGATAGTTTCCATCCGGTCTCTTTCACCATCGGCGTAACGAATAAAGTCCACGCATATTGCATGTTCCCGTTCATCACCATGGCGGCGACCGCCGCGCTCAGTCGCACCCAACGATTCACTCAAAACCTCCTACGGAGAGGATATGGAGCCTAAAAGTCTGCTACAAGCATATACCGTGCGCGTGTGGGGCATGGCTACTCCCAAGCGCTCTCCCAACTCCACGACAGCACCCACCACTGCCTCGAGCTCCATCGGCCTCCCGGCTTCCAGATCCTGCAGCATGGACGTCTTATGCTCGCCGATCTTTTCCGCGCCCGCGATGCGCTGCTCGATCGAAATAGGCATCTCGATTCCCATCTTTTCCGCCACCGCCTGCACTTCACTCATGATGTTACGCACCACCGGGCCGACTTCGGGATCGCGCGCCATCCGCGCCAGCGTCGCCCGCGTCAACGCGCTAATAGGATTGAACGCGACATTGCCTAGAATTTTCACCCAGATTTCCGTGCGGATCTTCTGCGTGACCGGAGCCCGCATACCGGCTTTGATCAGAGTGTCCGAAATCGCCTTAGCGCGCTCCGAGCGCGTGCCGTCCGGTTCCCCCAAAGACAGTCGATTCCCCTCGATATGACGGATTACCCCGGGCTCCGGAATTTCCGTCGCGAAATACGCGATGGAGGCGATCACACGCTCCACCGGAATCGCGGCCGCAATCGCCCCACCCGGATCAACGCGCTCCAGATGCAACCCCGTTAGCTCACCCGCATGCGTTTGAAAATACCACCAGGGAATTCCGTTCTGCGTGCTGACGACTGTAGTGGCCCCAGCGATTAACGGCTGCATCTGCGGCGCCAGCTGCGTCAGACCATGCGCCTTCACGCCCAGAAAGATAACGTCCATCGGCCCGGCATCTTTCAGATCGCCAATAACGCGCGGATAAACCGTGAAATCGCCGTCGGCGCTCAAGATGCGCAGCCCCTGCTCCTGCATCGCACGCAAATGCGGACCGCGCGCATATAGCGTCACGTCCTCTCCCGCGCGCGCCATACATGCGCCCAGGTATCCTCCGATGGCCCCTGCGCCGGCGATCAGAAACTTCATTGCCCTCCCGCGAGCGCCTTGCCGACAGCGCCGCGCTGGATCTTGCCGGTAGCCGTGCGCGGAATGGTCTCGACCATGAACAATTTTTTCGGCATTTTGAAATCAGCCAGACGCTCTTTGCAGAAAGCCAATATAGCTGCTTCCGTGGCCGGCTCCCCCAGCCCCTCCTTTAGCACGACGGCCGCGTTGACTTCCTCGCCCCACATCGCATGCGGCACGCCAAACGCCAATGCCTCGGCAACCGCCGGATGCGCCAGCAGAACCTCGTCGATCTCGCGCGGCCCGATCTTTTCGCCGCCGCGGTTAATCAGTTCCTTCAGACGACCGGTGAGCGTCAGATAGCCGTCCTCATCCAGAAACCCTTGATCGCCGGTGCGAAACCAGCCGTTGGTAAAGGATTTCGCCGTCGCCTCCGGATTGTTCTCGTACTCGGAAACTACGTTGGGACCTTTGATGCAGACCTCGCCCCGCTCCCCTGCGCCCAACACATTGCCGGCATCATCCAGAATGCCGATTTTAACGCCAGTGCCCGGACCCACCGAGCCCGGCTTGCGCTTCAGGGGCGGCTGCGGATTCGAGCTCATCTGATGCGAAGCCTCGGTCATCCCGTACGCCTCCAGCACCGGCGCGCCGAACAGTTCTTCCATCTTCGCCATCATCTCCGGGGGCAGCGCCGCGCTGCAAGACCGGATAAAACGCAGCCCCTCTCGCCCCGCCGGCGGTTCCTTGGCCCGCGATAACAGGAGATTATGGATGGTCGGCACCGCGGAATACCAGGTGGCGCCCGTATCGCTCACCGTGCGCCAGAAAGACAGCGGATTAAATTTGTTAGGCACCGCCACCGTCCCACCCGAGAGCAGCGTCGAAAGCGTCGACGCCACCAGCCCGTGCACATGGAACAGCGGCATCACGCACAGCGAGACATCCTTACTCGTCAGGCTGTAAGTAGCCACAATATTGCCCGTGGAAGCTGTAATATTGCGATGCCGGATGGGTACACGCTTGGGACGCCCCGTGCTTCCGCTGGTATGCAGCACAAGCGCAATGTCGTCGCCGGTGGGTGCCGCAGCAGTTTTTCCGTGAGGCGCGCCGGCAATCGTGACAATGCCGTTGGCGTCCATTTCCAGCGTGTAAACCGGAATGCCCTGCGCCGCCGCAGCCTTGCGTGCGGCTTCCGCGCCCTCCGCCATGCACAGTAAAACTTTGGCGTTGGTGTCTTCCAAAAAGAAAGTGAACTCATCCTCGCGATACACCGGATTCAAGGGCGCCGCCGTGCCCGCCACGGAGCCGGCCAGAAAACTTACCACCGCCGGCAACCCGTTGGGCAGCACCGTCGCCACCCGATCGCCGCGGCCAATTCCTACGGATGCCAAATCGTCCGCCATGGCGCTCACTTGTTTCCGCAGTGAGTCGTAGGATACGCGAATCCCCGCCTCGGGCAGCAGAAATGCAATGTTCCCGCCTGGTGCCACCTGGATCAGTTCGAGGAGAGTCTTGGGTTGTGACATAAGTACAATCTTAAGGCACAATTGCCCGCCTTTATAGATACAGGTGTTATACTACGAAGACAATTCAGTTTTCTCATCCGCGGGCTCCTCAGCTTGCCCCAAAAAAACTATGAAAAAGCTAATGCTGCTGCTGGTGGAAGATAATCCAGCCGACGTCTTTTTGGTGCGAGAAGCTCTGCGTGAGGAGGGCCTGGATTGCGATCTCGAAGTGGTGAACGATGGCGAGCAGGCAATCCAATACTTCGAGCGTGTGGACGCGGGGAGCCACTCCACCCCGGATTTAGTGCTGCTGGACCTCAACATGCCGCGCGTCGGCGGCGAACAAGTACTCAACCGCCTCCGCGAAAGCGGTCCCTGCGCGGAGATCGCGGTGGTGGTGATGACGTCATCCGACTCGCCGCGCGACCGCCAGAGAGCCGCCGATCTGGGCGCCGCCGAATATTTCCGTAAGCCCACGAACCTCGACGAGTTCATGGCGCTGGGCAAACTCGTGCGGCGTCTAGCCAAACAAGGACACGGCGCAGTAGCTTAAAGCGCACCCCGCCAGCCGTCAATCGAGATCCGGTTCAGTTCCTTCCGGCGCACCAGCAATTGGAAATACAACAACGCATAGATGAGTTGTAACCCCGCCACGTTCCAATCCTGCGCGAGGTTGGTGCCAATGGCTAGCGCGGTTACCACCAACGCGCCCGCGATTAGCGAAAAGCGCGTAGCCAAACCCAGCAGCAACAGCAAGCCGAGCGTACCCTCCACGGGCGGCAGCACGCTTGCGAAAATGGGCAGCAAGCTCGCCGGTATCAGCGGAGTCTTTTCGAAGTAATGGTTTAAGTAACCCAGAAAAGCCGCATGCCCGGCAAACAGTCGGCTGACGCCATGGAGCATGATGTTCACGCCGAATGTCAGCCGCAGGATAGTGTACGCCCACACCGCGTCGGAATAACGGAGCGCGGCAGATGACTCGAACGCCGAAGATCCCGCGCGGGACCCTTCGATTACGGACTCGCTCATGAAACACCTCCTGCCAGTGTTTGGACACCAGAGATTGTATCAGAGGATGGAATTCGGAAACACCGTTTACCTTGCTCATTCACGGCTATTCCGCGTCCGTGCCGCCTGCCGCCTCCGACGCGGGCGACAAACCCCGCACCACGGTATTGATGACATCGTCAAAATAGCCATTGCCCACAAAACGTTGATGCTTCATCGCCGGGAAACGGTGGACCTTGGCGGATTGAAATTCCTGTTCCTGCAATTTCGCGTAAGCCATCATGCCGTTAGTCGCGTATTCCTTCGCCAGCGTGAACATGGAGTGGTTCAGCGCATGGAATCCCGCCAGCGTCACGAACTGAAACTTATAACCCATCGCTCCTAGCACGTGCTGGAATTTGTGAATCGTCGCCTCGTCTAATTTACGTTTCCAGTTGAAAGAGGGCGGGCAATTATAAGCCAGCATCTTACCTGGAAATTCCTTGTGAACGCCCTCCGCAAACCGGCGCGCCGCTTCCAGATCGGGATGCGCCGTCTCACACCACAACAAATCGGCGTACGGAGCGAACGCGCAGGCCCGCGCGATTGCTGCTTCCAGTCCACCTTTGTATCCCAGATAACCATCGGCCGTCGATTCCCCGGTTAAAAAAGGTTGATCGCGTTCGTCGGGGCGGCCCGTCAGGAACTTCGCGGCCTCGGCATCGGTGCGGGCAATGATCACTGCGGGTACCGCGCTCACGTCCGCGGCCAACCGGGCGGCCACCAGCTTCTCGATTGCTTCGCCGATCGGAGCCACTGCCGCTCCGTGGCTGCCGCGCTTGGCCACCGGTTGATCTTCGAAGTGCATCCCGGCCGCCCCCGCTTCGATCATCCACTTCATCAGCTCGAAAGCGTTCAGTGGGCCGCCAAATCCGGCCTCGCCATCGGCCACAACCGGAGCGTACCAATGAATCTCACCCGCTCCCTCGCGCGTCTGAATCTGATCGGCACGAACCAGTGCCGCATTGATCGCGCGCACCGCCGCCGGAACGCTGTTGGCCGGATACAAGCTTTGATCGGGATACATCTGGCCCGCCAGATTCCCATCCGCGGCAATCTGCCAGCCCGAAACGTAAATCGCTTTCAACCCGGCCTGGATCTGCTCCACCGCCTGGTTGCCGGTCAACGTGCCCAGCGCGGGGACAAACGGCTCACCCTGCAGCAGGCTCCAAAGGCGCGCCGCGCCCAGACGCGCGAGCGTATATTCGATCTGCACCGATCCCCGCAAGCGCACTACGTCGTCAGCTCCATAAGGACGCCGGATGCCGCTCCATCGGGAATCGCACTGCCAGTAATTTTCGAGCTCCGCTGCCGTCATTTCGTGATGATACACCCGGGGCCTCGGTATTTTCTGCGAAAATAGGCGCGAAAGGAGCCCGCATGCCCCACGCGAAAATTCTACTGATTGCCGGTGATTACGTCGAGGATTACGAAGTGATGGTGCCGTTTCAGGCTCTGCAGATGGTCGGCCACATCGTGCACGCCGTGTGCCCGGACAAGAAAGCCGGACAGCAGGTCCGGACCGCCATCCACGATTTTGAAGGCGATCAGACCTATAGCGAAAAGCGCGGCCACAACTTCACCTTAAACGCCGCGTTCGACGAAGCCATGCCGCAGAATTACGACGCCCTGGTGCTGCCCGGTGGTCGCGCACCCGAATATCTGCGCTTAAATCCCAAGGTACTCGATGCGGTGCGGCATTTCGCGCGTGAGAAAAAACCCATCGGAGCCATTTGCCATGCCGCGCAATTACTGACGGCCGCCGGCGTGGTTGCCGGAAAACGCGTGAGCGCCTACCCCGCCTGCGCTCCGGAAATCGAAATGGCCGGCGGAACCTACGTGGCTATCGGCATGGCCGAAGCCATCGCGGACGGCTCGCTGGTAACCGCTCCAGCGTGGCCGGCGCACGCCGCCTGGCTCGCGAAATTCCTGGAAGTCCTGGATGAATATCTAGCAAAACCAGCCGCCCGCAAGAAAGAAATGCTGGTCTGAGTTAAGCTAAAGGTATCCATGGCCAAGATCTCAGAAGTATTCGGCGGCGCCGCTGCCATCGTCAAGGGCATGGGCATCACCTTTGGGGAGATGCTCAACCCGACTATCACGGAAGACTACCCCGACGCCCCCGCGAAATTCCAAGAACGCTTCCGCGGCGTTCATGAGCTGCAGCGCGATGAGAACGGCCTGGAAAAGTGCGTCGCCTGTTTCCTGTGCGCGGCGGCATGCCCGGCACAGTGCATCTATATTGAAGCGGCCGAAAACACCGCGGAGCTGCGCATCAGCGGCGGCGAGCGCTACGCCAAGGTTTACAACATCGATTACAACCGCTGCATTTTCTGCGGGTATTGCGTGGAGGCGTGCCCCACCGACGCTATCACCCACGGCCACGGCTTCGAAATCGCAAGCTATAACACTTCAACGCTGATCTATCGCAAAGAGCAAATGCTGGTGCCGATGCCCGAAGGCGCGCACTTCCCCTTGAAGGTCGAGCCCGCCGCCGAATCCAGCGGCCACTAAGGCCAGACGATCTTGTGGTCCGCTTCCTCTGACTTATGCTGCGTCGCACGCATGCTCTTCAACACTTCCGGATCTAACGGATAAATCGTCAAATCCCGCAGAGCCACGCGTGCCGGACCGTTCATGTGAGACAACGCCCGGTCCAGCTCGAGTATCGTCCCTACATTCATCTCCAGCTCATGTTCCTCCGGCTGCGATAACTTGCCGATGGGATATTCCAGATACGGCGTGCGCGTTTGCTCGATATGATTCCCTAGAACGTGAGCGATCATTTTCCCGTCCGTGAACTCCGCCAGGCGGTGAATGCTCTTCTTGAAATCCGTGAAGTCAGTCACGTAAAGACGCCCGGGATAAACCGTGTCGCCCGTCAGCAGCACTCCGGTCCGGCGGTCGTAAAGCGCGAACGAATCGTCAGTGTGGCCCGGGATCGGCACGATGTCCATTAATCGATTCCCTAAGTCGTAGGTGACCACCTCCTCCGGCCATTGATGAAAACCGAAAAAGGTTTTTAAACTTTCTAAGTCCGGTTTTATGAGCGTCGTGTCGGGACGGCCCACAAACTGTGGATCGCCCGCCACGTGATCGCTGTGATGATGCGAATGCACCACCACCAGAGGAATGCTCGTGCGATTATTTGCTTTCAACCAGCGCTCGATCAGTCGGTCCACCGCTTCGCGAGTGCGGGCGTTGCGCGATCCGGTGTCCCATAGCAGCGCTTTCTCGGACCCGAAAATCACGTAGAGGAAAGGCTTCTCGTAATCCGTGCACGGAGACTGCCGCAGCATGTATAAATTCGGATTGTACTCATGCACGTAGTATTCTTCCATCTCCATGCAACGCGGGCTGGCGGTGGGCCAACGGTCCGGCAGAACTCCGGGTTCAAGCCCGGCGCCATCCGGTTGCGACGCCTGCGCCCAGCAAAATGTAGTGAACAGAAACAGCGCGAGCCATGACTTTATCATCGTTAGGTTCTCCAGTTTTAGGATTTGGAGCCGACGGGGCAGTCCAGCTACAACGCGGCAGGTAGGACTTTCAGAATAGCCAGCCCAGCGCAAAGGTGTCAATGATCGCTATAATGCTTGCACTGGGTGGGCCCGCAGAAGTCCGCGCCGGACCGAAAAATAACTATGTTTCTTCCTGCTTCGCAAGCGGCGGCGCTCACGCTTTTGCTCATCTCACTGATCTGCTGGGGAACGTGGGCGAACACCTTAAAACTGTCCGGCAAGTGGCGCTTCGAGTTGTACTTTTACGATTTCGCGTTGGGCTTCGCGCTGTTCGCCGTGGTCGCGGCGTTCACCGCGGGCACGCTCGCGTCGTCGGAGCTGTCGTTCCAGGAAAATTTCCTGGTGGCTAGTTATCGAAACATCGCCTACGTCCTGATGGCAGGAGTGATTTTCAATATTGGCAATATGCTGCTCACCGCTACGGTGTCGTCTGCCGGCATGACGCTCGCGTTCAGCGTAACCTGCGGAGTCGCGCTTATCGTGGCGGCCATTCGCGCTCTGATTTTTGGTTCCTTAAACGGAATGCTGGTGGCGCTCTCAGGCATCGCGCTGCTGCTGGCCACCGTGGTGCTGGCCGCGTTCGCCTACCGGCAATTGCTGAAGTCCGGGGCGGATGCGTCCAAGCAAGCAGCACGGCAAGCGGACCCTCGCGCCAAATTGGGCAGGCGGCCCGCGGGATCCCCAGGCCCGGCGCTGCCGGTTACGCTGGCGGTCGCGGGTGGGCTGGCCTTGGGATTGTTCCATCCCTTGCTCGATCTCGGACGCACGGGGGACAACGCAATCGCCCCCTACGGTCTGAGCTTGCTTTTCGCCGCCAGTATTTTAGGCTCCACCGTTTTGATAGCGCCATTCTTTTTCACTTTTCCTGTGGCCGGCTCGCCGATCGGACTGCGCGACTATTTCTCGGGAACCGGCAAACAGCACGCCCTGGGCTTGGTGGGCGGGATGCTGGCCGGCGCCGGTTTCCTGACGGGCGTGCTGGCGCTGTCGGCCTCCGGCAACGGGCCGGGGCTCAACTACGGCCTCAGTGAAGGCGGACCGGTGCTCGCTGTGATCTGCGGCCTGCTGATCTGGCGCGAATTCAAGGGTGCCGAGAGGCCGCGGCTCCTCATGCTGGTCGCCCTGATCTTGCTGGCGGCAGGGATCGTACTTCTGGCGGTGTCCCGGGCATGAAAAAGGGTTTCCACGCCCGTCCTGTGGCATGCGTCTAATGTGGTAGCATTCGTGTCCAAACTCTTCCTTATTTTATTGTTGGCGCTACCCTCGTGGGCCGGCGAATATGCCGTCCTCGCCAACGGATTCCGCATTCATGCCGAGCGGCATGAAACCGCTGGAGCCAGCGTTCGACTGTACATTAAGGATGGCGTCACCGAATTGCCCTCCACCGCGGTAGCTTCGTTTGAGGCCGAAGAAGTTGCCGAGCCGCCCGTCACGCCCCTGAAAATGGACGCGCCGCTTCCCATCCGCGATACCAGAACTTTAGTCCGCGAAGCAGCCATCCGCAGCGGCTTGCCGCCGACACTGGTCGAAAGCGTGGCCCGCGTCGAATCGGCAATGCGTCCCGAAGCGGTATCGCCCAAGGGAGCGCTGGGCGTGATGCAGTTGATGCCGGCCACTGCCCGCATGCTCGACGCCGATCCGCGCGATACCGCGCAGAATATCGATGCCGGCGCACGCCTGCTGCGCGAGCTATTAATTAAATACGGCGGCGACGTGGTGAAAGCCCTATCCGCCTATAACGCCGGCGAGGGTGCAGTCGACCGCTACCGGGGAATGCCGCCTTATCCGGAGACGCAGGACTACGTCGACAAGGTCATCCGCACCTATGTGAGCAGCGGGTCCAAGTGAGACGAGTCAAATAAAGCCGCGTCACTCGCAAAGCCAAAGAAGTCTTCGTTGCGAGTAGACCTACGGGCGTTTCCAGCGCACAATCGGTTTGCGTGCCGCGGTTACTTCATCCACTCGCGCGGTGCGGGTAGTGTGAGGAGCATTTTTCACCAATTCAGGAGTCTCTTCGATTTCCTTCGCAATGGAAATCATGGCGTCGGCGAAGAGGTCGAGTTCGCGTTTGCTTTCAGTCTCGGTGGGCTCGATCATCAACGCGCCTTTTACAATGAGCGGGAAGGCCACCGTGTAAGGATGGAATCCGTAATCGATAAGGCGCTTGGCGATGGTCATGGTATCGATGCCGAGTTTCGATTGCCGCGCGTCGCTGAAGACGCATTCGTGCATGCTGGGTTCGTTGTAGGGAAGTTCGTAGTACGGCTCGAGTAATTTGCGGATGTAGTTGGCGTTGAGCAGGGCATCATACGTGGCGCGGGGCAAGCCGTCACCGCCATGGGCCATGATGTAGGCCAAAGCGCGCACCAGTACTCCGAAGTTTCCATAGAACGCGCGAACGCGGCCGACGGATTGGGGGCGGTCATAATTCCAAGTCCATTGATCGTTCACTCGGGCCAAGCGGGGGATGGGCAGGAACGCCTCCAAATGCTCCTTCACGGCGACCGGCCCGGAGCCAGGACCGCCACCCCCATGCGGAGTCGAAAACGTTTTGTGCAGGTTCAAGTGCATCACGTCGACCCCGAAATCGCCGGGGCGCGAGATGCCCGCAAGAGCGTTCATATTGGCGCCGTCCATGTAGAGC
>JALYJH010000012.1 GCA_030775415.1 Acidobacteriota bacterium
CTGTTGAACGGCCTTGAGCGGCGCCTCGTCGGGATGCTTGAAGTTCTCCGACTCCGCGATCTCACGCTGGAAGTTCGGGTTCGAGAAAAGCTCCGCGAGCATTTCATGGGTGTTGGCGATGCCGTACAAGTTGCGATCAAAGTACGCCGGCTTCCCGGATCTCCCCTGGAAGAAGTCCAGGTGCTCGTTGACGATGCTCTCGCCGTAGCGCTGGCCTAGTCGCTTCAAGAGAATCTGGCGGGCGGCTTCCAACTGCTTGTTCAGTTCCGAGCCCTTGTTGTTGCTGATCTCGTAGGCCGTCGCCGCATGCACCATTTCGTGGAGCGCGGTGCGCAGCGTGAAGGCTGCGTTCTTGCGATCCAGTGCCACCTGAATGGCATCGTTGTGCCGGTCGAACAAGCCCTGTGCATTGGACTTGAGTTCTCCTGTGCGCAGACTCTTCACACCAGACACGACATACACTGGGACATCAGGCATGTGAGTGCGCACGACTCCCAAGATTGCTTTGAGGATGGGCGTATCCGCATCCTTCATCATGGACGCCAGCAGGTCGTGGGAACTTAAGGGCTTGCCAGTATCGAGATGGTCCACGAGCCGGCGCAGACCGCCGCTCACCGCCATGCGCTGCGAGAGCTTGCTCCACTCGGTCTTCATGCGGGCGCCGGCGTCCTTGACGCTCAGCAATTCGCGTCCGCCCTTTTGGTATCCGCTGTCCTTGCCGTATGTCTCGGTCGGATCGAGCATGGACTCTTCTTCGTCGACCGTATCGGACATGCGCCGGGGCCTTTCGGAATCGGGGTTCTCATCGAAGCGCCGCTTATCCAATAGGTGCAGGACGTTGTCACGATCCTGCGGTGTCATCTGGTCGGCAAAATGCTCATGCAAGAACTGCTCGACCTCGGTACGCGCGGCCTTCGCGTCGTCGCCGTTCTCGGCCCAGATGTACTTATCGCTGATCTGCTTGACCTTCTTCTGCACATCGGTCGGCGCCGCGGCGGCCTTGGGCTTCGCGGGCTTGATGTCGGCCTTGTATTTGGGGTTGACGGGGACTTCGACCATGTCCTCCTTCGGTGCGGAAGCTTTCGGTTCTTTCGGTTTCGCCGCGGGCTTCGCGAGCTTGGCCTTCAGTTCGGCTACCTTTGGAGCGACAGTCTCAGCATCTCCATCACGAGCGGTTCCAAGCAGTGCGCGGGCAGCTTTGTGCATCTCGCTGACGAGCGCCGTGACTTTCGTGTGGCCAGTGCCTTGGCCTTTGTCTGTAGCAGCTTTGCCCTTTTCAGTGAGTCGCTCCGCAGCTTTCGCTGCCGCCGTCGCTCGTTCGATGTCTCCTGGAGAGGCTTTACCGGCGGCAGACTTTGCTGCTTCACGGAGCACTGCTGCAAACGCACTGGCGTTGTCTTGGCGTTCGGCGAGCGAGGCGGGGAACTTCTTACCGGGCGGGATCTGCTCTTGCGCTTCATGGGCCTCCAGTGCATCAGGGAGTGTGTCGAGTGCGGATTTTGGAGCCACGGCTTTGAGCTTGGGCTTTGCGGCAGGCTCGGGAGCGGACGCTTCCACGGGCTCAGTAGAAGGCGGGGACTTGTCCTCTGAGGTAGCGATAGGGACTTCCGGCTTCGCAGATGCCTTCGGTTCTCCGTCCTCACCCGTTTGCCGGGTTTCAGGCCCAGTAGGGGTTTCCTCCGCCTTTACCTTCGGCTGAGCGGTGGCTTGCTTTGGGGCTTTCCCGTCAGGGGGGAGTCCCTCAGTCGTCGCCGGTAATGCCGCCTTCGCCTCTTCTGGCTTGCTGACTTTCACGCGCTCGGCCGGCACGTCGACCGTATGGTCGCTGGGCTCGCCATCGGCGTCGATGGCCCTTACGCGTGTGAAGCCGTCAGCCGCACCGGACTCTACATGAACCGCGACCTCTTTGCCAGAGGGGGTAGTCATGATCCCGGGGAGCGTAGGATCGTTGCGCTCCTTACTGATCTCGTCCATGCGCCTGGTGATCGCGGCGTCGGGCGTGGTGACTACGGGGGTCTTCCCCTGGTCCACCATATGCTGGGCAGCTTGCGGCGCGGCATCCGGCGTCACCATCTTCTCCGCGGCGACGGCGCCGCTCGGTGTCTGCCCCTGGACCACGACCGTCTGCGAAGGGTCCTTCCCGTCGCCTGCGCCGGTCGCAGAGCCGATCACGGCCTGGGGGTCCTCACCTGCCTTGAGGCGAGCGTTCATCGCCTCAGCGGCCTTCTTGGTCTTCAGGATCAATGTTCCTTGGGGCAGATCGATAGTCCGCCCCTGGGTCCGCGCCTGATTGAGCGTACCGTTGACGCTCGCGGCATTAGCGTCCTTGCTTCCTGCCAGGATCTTTTGGCTATCGGTCGTGACGAGGACACCGGTGCGCGGCGTGGCCGCATCGTTCATGTCCTTGATCTGGGCGCGCAGGTCCTTCGAGGACTCAGCGCTCGGCTGGTCGGGTACTGTACTGGCCGCCTGCGGGGCGGGCGTAGGGGCTTTGGCCGCCGGCGCGGGGGATGCAGGCACCGCCGCTGCCGGCACATCACCCTCGGGAGAAGGCAAAGCGTTAACGGGCGCGGCAGCGGCTGGCGTCTGCTCCGGAACCTTAGCAGTTTCGGCTTTCTTGTGTCCACCGATCACGCCGAAGATCGCATTGGAGACTGAATCCTCCGCGATGTTTCCCCATGGGTCGATCTCCTCGGCGTGCTTCTGATATCCGTTCTCGTGGAGCACCAGCTTCTTGGCGTAATCCTTGACGACGGCGGCCATATCCCCCAGTGGAATCGCCGTGATGATGCGCTTCAGCATCGGCAGCGTCGGGATCACGCCATACTTTGCTTGGAGGATGCCACCGAGGCCGTCGATAATGCCCGTAGCCATGGCGGTCTTGGGATCTTCGCCCTTGTCGATGGCATCGAACGCCGTGCCCTGGACGCCTTTGGCGACCATCAGTGGCAGCGCGGCTGCGCCGGCGAGCATCGGAGCAGCCCCTTCGAGGCCCGTTCCGATGGCTTGTGCTCCACCGCCAGAGCCGGATCCTTCACCGGTCTGCGGAGCCCGGTCCGGGGTCCAATATTCAATGGCTGGCAGGATATAGTTCTTGCGGAAGTCGAGCACTGTATCGGCGATCCGCGAGGTCTGATCTCGTTGGTTCGTCGCCGGCTTGCCGTCGAGCTTGGCCTTGGCATCGGATTGGGCGTCGTTGATCTTGTCGATCAAGCTCGCTATCGGCGTCGAGCCGAATGAAGAAATCAGGTCACCGGCTCCTGCCAGTACCCTGCCACTAAGGTTTGTAAGTTCCGCGCCAGTCCCTTTGAATGTGTCACGCAGAAAATGTCCAATGGACTTGGCGCTCCAGTCATCACCCGGATCGTCGGCTTCGGCGAGCTTCGCCGGCGGGGCGGGGTCGCTCAGGTCGCCATGCACCAGATCGTTGTCACTGGACGGCGCGTCAGCCGCGGCGAGTTCAGGACGGGGCGCGTCGGGGATTCCCTGACGTGCTGGCGGTGCGGGCTTCGGTCCACCACCGTGGCGCAGGGGCGGGGCGGCTTTGACCGGAGGCAACTTGGCGGGCGCGTTGCCGCCCATGGAATCGAAAGCATCCCTGGCCTGCGCGACTCCCTGTTCTAGTGTGGGAGCCGCGTCGCCAATGTCGATTCCATTTGCCATGAAAAGTCTCGCTAGTCTGGGTTGAACGCTTCCGCGCCCTCATTGGCCTCAGATTGTGCCCCGCCACCTCCACCGCCGCCACCAGATTGTGTGGGAATACCCTGGCCGGCGGGGGCGTCGTCGCCGATGACGTTCGGAGTCATGTAGTACTTCTTCCAGCCATTGCCGATCCACAAGTGCACCGTGCCGTTGGCCTGATCGAACACCATGTCCTTTTCCTGCTTGTGCGTGGCGGGGTTCGGATGGGTCGTGGGATGCGCCTCCTGCGTGGTGATGCGGGCGCCGATCTCCGCCGCGGTCGCTTTGTCCATGCCGGGGGATCCGAGATTGGAGCCATAAATATTGGCCGCCATCTTGCCAGCTTCTTCCCGCATGGCCGGGTTCTTGGCCATCGGCTGGAAGATGGGCGGGACAGACTTCGGGTCGTGTTGCGAGGTGCCCGCGTGCATGTCGGAGTTCGGCATCATCGTCCCAGGTTTGTCCGGGTTGGGGATCATGGTGGGCACAGGGTTGTTCTGGCCCTGCACCACGTCGTTGAAATATTTGATGGCGTCATCTTGAGCGCCCCTTAGCTGAGCCAAGCTCACCTTGGGAGCACCCGAGTTGGCCTTGGTCACCGGCTCGCGGTCATGCAGGCGTGACAGCGACTCGGCGTTGTCGCCCTGCGCGATCATCAAGCGCCGCGTGACATCCTGATTCTGTTCCTTGAGGCCGATATTTTTCCATTGCGCAGCGCCAACGAGTTGTCGACCGGTGCCGGTGGCGAGGGCGCCCTTCGCAGTGGTCATCTTCTCCTGCGCTTCCATGGACGCCGTGTAGCGGCCCATCTGCGCCTGTTGCATTTTCTGCGGATCGAGGGCGCCTTGACCCAGAGACTGGATGTACGCCTGGTCTACTTTGATGTAATCAGGTTCGTGCTCATGACCATACATCCCTGAGTAGGGGTTGCTGTGCAATAGGTCGCCGACTTTCAAGGTCGGGTCCTTCGCAACGTCGGCGGCGGTCGCCTTCTTCACATCGATGTCTTGGCCGTCCGGCAGGTAGTAGTTGATGTTCTTGAGGGCTTGCGTCACCGCGTCCATGTTGCCCGCATCGAAGGCGCGGGAGGCCGTCGCGGCCTGCTTCAGCACCTGTCCCTGGAAGTGCGCCGTCTGCATCGCCGTCAAGGATTCGTAGACCTTGGCCGGATCTTCGCCGGCATGCTTGGCTGCCTTAACCGCTTCCCATTTCATGTCGTTGAGCTTCGACCAATACTCGGGCGTGAGCGAATGCGCCTTGCCGGACTGGGCGGGCGTCTTGTCAGGAACACCCGCCATGACCTCGGGGTTGGTCGCGACCTGCTTCACTACGCCGGCCGTGGCCTGTTGCTGAGCGTCTACCGGTTTCTGTTGACCCTGTGGCGGCTGCCCGCCGCCGCTAGGCCCAGCACCACCTGCGGGCGGAGGACTACCGGCTCCGGGGCTTCCACTGGGAGGGGGTGCTCCGCCACCGGGAGGGGGGCCACCGGCACCTGGACTTCCACCTGGACCGGGAGGACCGCCAGAGGGGACGGGGCTTGGGGCGGCGCCTTGCGGGGGCGGGGCTGCGCCAGCATCAGGAGCAGGGAGACCAGCGGGAGGAGCATTAGGACTTCCCGGTGCTGGTGAATTAGGCTTATGGTTGTCATCGAGGGTGCCTTCATGAATGTGGTGGAAGAAGCCCTCCACGGCATCCTTGGCACGGCTTAGGATGGAAGGCTGGTCATCATTACCACCGGTGGGGTTTCCGTAAACATCCGCCCCCTTCATCTGGTCCGCGTATTTATCGAAGTGGCTGTTGTCCCGATTTCTTTCCCATGCTTGCTGGAAATTGTGGCCAAGATTCTGGCCAGCTTGGAGCCCTTCGATCAATGCCGCGCCGCGCCCCGACATAGGGACACCGCTGATGCCCTGCTGTTCATGGAAGCCGTCCGGCACAACGCCGCCGGCGTCCATCGTCAGGATCTGTCCTTCGGCAGAAGCAGGGACGATGCCGGAACTCGGGCCAACGACGAAGCCCGGTTGATGGGTCGGAATGCCATAGTTTGGAGTCACGATGCCGCCGGCGGCAAGCTGCTGCGGCTGCCCGGGGATAGCCGCGCCGGCTTGCGCCGCAGGAACCTGAGGAGATGCGGGCATGGGGATCCCTGAAGCAGCATCGGAACCAGATGCAGGGGCGGGGGCGGCGGAGCTACCGCCGGTGAGGCTGTTCAGAAACCCCCATACCGGATGGCTCGCATCGGCAATACCCGTGGTCGAACCCCCAGTCATGCCAGCGGTCGCGGCGTCAGTCTTTTGGTCGCTCTTGTAGTCCTTATAAGAGTCGACCGCGCTACCCACGCCCTGGGCGATGCCGGGGGCTGCGGCCCCTACCAATGCTGCAATTCCTGATCCGCTCATGTTAGTGCATGCTCATATGTGGTGCGTGGGGGACGGGGATCGCGCGGCGCTTGTTGGCGTCCTCGCGGGTCTTGTCGACCAGCTTGTGGAGTTTCTCAGTGCCGAGATGGTCAACCACGTCCTTGGGTACCACGAACTCGCCGGGGGTGAGCATCGCGGGCTTGCGGTCGGTCGTGCCGGGGATCGCGCCGACCGGCAGCGCCCCGCGGGTCGTCACCGGTCCACCGGTGAACATCGGTTCGAAGGCCATGGGGATCGCTTGTCGGGGCCGCACGGAGCCCTTGGATACCGGCAACCCCGAGTGCGCCATCTGTAAGGGGCGGCCCGCCGCGGGGACCCCGCCAATATGCTCAGGGACCGTGCCGCCCTTCTCCATGAACATAGCGGCCGCGCCAGCGACCGAACCAATGGCGGACATGGTGCTGTTGTTGGCGCTGTTCTGCATCGTGTCCGCCTGCGCCTGATCTTGGAACTGCGTGTTCGCCGCGCTGACCGCGCTGTTGTTGGCATTGGTCGACGAATTCAGATAGCTGTTCGCTGCGGTCAGGTTGTTGACACCAGAGGAATTCGTGCTGTTGATCGTGTTCTGTCCCGATTGCGAGGTGCTTGCCGCCTGCGCAGCGCCGGACGTACCTTGAGCGCCGACTTGCAGGCCCAATTGGTTCGCCGTGTTCTCCATGCTGAACGCGGTGTTCTTGGTGTTGGTTGCCGACTGTGTAGCAGCGGCGGCGGTCTGCCCCGCTTGCTGCACAGAATTCTGCCGGTCGAGCGCGGCGCCGTGGATCGACGCGGGGTCCACGCCCTCGGAAGCAAGCGCAGCGGCGCTGTTCGAGCGGGCTGCTTGGTTCGCCGTGTTGACGTTGGCGACGGCCTGGCCTTGCAGCTTCTGGACGTTCGCATCCGAGCCGTAGTTCGAGGCGTCGCTAGCTTCCTTCGACTGAAGCGGTACGAACGAGGAGCCGTAGGTGCTCAGGTTCTGCGAGGCCGTCGAGCCGATCTGGCCCGCCATGGAGTTGGTCGTGTTCGTGACGTTCGAGAGATTCGACTGCGCATTGGCGTTGTACGCCGTCGCTGTGTTCATCGTCTGAGCGGCGTCCGATGTCGCCGTCTTGGCCGTGGCATTGGCCGAATCAACGTTGCCACTCAAGTCTGGTGCTTTGGGAACCGATGAACCGCCCGACATTACACACGCTCCGCCAGCTTGAGCCAGCGACATTTATCTCGCCACAAAACACCGAACCAAAGCGCATCGGGGATCACCCCGACCTCCTCGAATCCCAGTCGGGCCGCTATGTTCAGCGACTTCTTGTTGGTCATTTGGATGACACAAAAGAGCGACGTGAAGCCCCACTGGATAAAGGGTACCTCGAAGCCCTTAGAAAGCAAGGATCTATTGATCGCGTCCGGAGTATCCACGCACACATGCAGGGAGCAAGATGTTGGCTGGAAGTAATCATAGCCAAACGCGGCTATAATACGTCCGTTCCTTTCTCGCGCAATGCCGTGGAAATCCCTCGCTATCGGTAAGCCGGACCGTTCATGCATCCACTGCTGGATGCGGTGAGAATCACCAATCAAATGATCTACTTGCAAGCGCCTTCTGCCTTACAGGTGGCGTAAAACTTCTGCCAGTACGCTAGCTTTGCGTTGGCGCGGGCGAGGAGGGCTTCGGTGTCGGGGGCGATATCCAGCCCCGGGCCTTGCCCATCGCTTCCCACTCCGCTCGAAAGTCCTCCGGATCCAGTGCTTCCGGAGACGGGGGTACCATCTGCGGGCAAGATAGCTCGGGCCGCGGGGGCGCGGGGGCACACGCGCACAACGATAGCAGGCACAGCAGGGGGAGAAACCAAGGTGTGATGTAGCTGGCTATCGTTGGCGGAATTGAGTTCTTGAGCACGTTTCTCGACCTCCTCTTTGTGGATCACCCGGGCGGCTTCGGCCTTGGCGTCGGCCGCTTTCACCTTGTTCTCGCCGATCATTTCGATGTGGTGCACCAAGACAATACCGCCGATGAGCAATGCGACAGCCATGGCAGCCCATAGATAAACCTCTACCTGGGCGAACCACGCTTTGATCATGTGATCGCCTTCGCAAGCGTCCGGACAGCGCGCGTAGCCCAGCCGCTGCCTTCCTTCTTCCATCCCGCCATTTCACTGTAAGCGACGACGCGGTGCACCGTAAAGCCGATTCCGAATTTCTCCTCGATTCCCGCAGTCTGCTTCAGTGCTGCCAGGGTCTTGGGTCCTAGCTGTCCGTCAGGATAGAGATCCAGTGCGGCCTGCGCACACTTGACGGACTCCTCGACCCCGGTGTTGTACGCCTCGTCGAACATCATGAACGCGGTCGCGATGGGCAACTCGTCCCCGTGGACTTTGTCCCAGTAGTCGCGCTTGGCGATGGCGCGGGCCTGCACCAGTGTGAGATTGGCGATATCGAGCGCGGGATACTCCTTAGCGGACACGCCGTACTTGGTTCCCTTCAGGGTACCGACATGCGGTACTCCGCCGGTCCAGTTGCCGGGGTCGCTCTCGTCCATCGACAACTTGCCCTCTTCACCCACGATGTCGGCGAAGGCGTCTTCGAACGATGCGATGCTCATAGGCCATGTCCTTTGTTCCAGTGCCGAACTACCGACGCCACCGAGGCGACGGCAGCCACGATGGCGAGTACGCCGGCGAACCACTGCACCACGATGAGGCTGTTCGAGAAGAAACTGACTAGACCGGAAACGATAGACACGGTCGCACCTGCGATGCTGGGGTGTGTGGCTGGCGAAATAGAGTTCATGTTCATACCTGTTGAAGTTCCTTCCCGGTCTCCGCCATCGCGAAGCTGTACACGGGAACGTTCCCAATCAACTGGATCTGCCAGCCGTCCGATTTGAAGCCAGCCGGGAGGCGATAGGTGCGCTCGTCGGTTGCTGTCCATGTGAATACCGGCGTCCAGACTTGAGTCTTCGGGGTCCTGGCGAAAATTGTAACCTGGACGGCGCCGACAACATTGTTCAAAGATCCTATGCCAAACAAGGGACTACCGGCGAGCGGCGATTTTATTTGCTTGACGATGGCGCCCGGGCCAGTAATTCCCGCCATTGTGCGGACGCCGTTAATCGGCGCTAGGTTGAGGCAGTTCAACGGCTGCGTGATCCGCTGAGTATTGAAGCTGGTGTAATCAGCCAACAGGTTGTCGGGGATCTGATACCCGCCGCCGTTGAACTTGACCTTCATCGCGCCCATTGAGACGGGCTTCGACAAGTCAAACTGCTTGCTGACCCACGTGTACTCGTAGGGCGTGGACTCCGGCGGATCCCAGAGACGGACTTGATTCCCCTGGACGATGTACACGTCGCCGGAATACTGGTCGATCTGGATGGACCCCACGTTGCTGAATCGGTCGAGGGTCGTCAGGGGCGCAAGAGACTCGGCCGGGGAGAAAATGAACCCCGTACTGGTTGTGTCGAACGCGATGTACTGGAGCCCGTAGGGGACCGCCTGCACCGTCGTAGGCGAGAAGTAAAGCTGCCACTCCTCGCGTGTGAACAGGCCCTGCGTCGCGAGTTGGGTCGCGCCAGCCGTCGCAACAATAATGCCCTGGGGGCTGGCGTAATAGACGCCCGACAAGGTCGTCGCAATGGAGCGGCGGCTGACGCATGGATCGATGGAGTCAATCTTCTGCAACGTGATCGCGGCCGGACTCATGCCTTCGGCGTAGTACGGATGCGAAGTCGTCGTCACCATGATGATGTTGTTGTAGACCGCAACACCCACAATCTCAGTCGCACATGTCAGGATGTTCTGCACAGGCCAAGCATGAGGATGGTAGGGGTCGCTCATGTAGAGGTCTCGCCCCAGGAACCCGATCATGAAACCGCCGGGGTGGCTGATCAATCCCTTCAGCCCCGCGGGCGGCGCGTCCCACGTGAGCGAGGGCAGAATGTAATTCAGAGCCACGGTCAGATCGAGCGCGCGGTCCGTGTAGCTCGTGGTACCGAAGTCCACGGTATCCACGTAAAAATATTGTGCGGTCGTGCTGGTCGAGTCCGCCACGGTGCGGTAGATGTGGATCTTCGTGATGTTGTAATTCGAGGCATTCGGGATGCTCGTGTCGAATCCCGTGAGCGTCCACACGCCGGCAGTGCCGGTCGCCTGCGTGGCATTGGATGGCGGCCCTTCTTCCCCGTATGCCGACACGAACGTGTACACATAGGAACGGACGATATCTATGCCAGTTGCTGGGGTGACAGTGAGCGCATTGACGGGGATCGGGATCCCCAGCACAAAGCTCGGCTGTCCCGCCTGGATGCGGGCGCGAGTATTGTACTGCGGAACCCCGCTGTGCTGCGACGTATCGCCAGTCCAGTAGTAGCGCTCGTATTGGTCTTCGAGCACTGGGGTTCGAACGAAGTCCACTTCGTTGCTGGCGAATCCGACCCAGAAGTCGGAGGTACCAATAGGCAGTGGTGCGCCGACCGTCGCCGGCAGCCGGTACGCGCGGGCGGTCGGAGTGAGGCCGAAGTCGTGAAGGATCTGCGTCTCGCGCAGACCGCGCAGTTCACCGGACAGCAGCTTCGCATTCGCAGCCGTGGTCGCCGAGTTATAGCTCAAGAGGCGGGCGGACTGACGCGGCGAGATGCCGGCAAAATTGTCGATCTTGATGGTGCTCATGCAGTTCTCCGAAACCAATCCACTAGGGCGGTCGCAGCAGCGGCGCCGTTAGCGTCGGCCGTCAGGCAAATTAGGGTAGGGCTAGCCCCCAGGAACGCGGCCGGTGTCTCTGTGTACAACTGCGTGAAGTTGTTGTTGTATCCAGTAAGACTGTAGCTATAAATTATATTGGTTCCATCATATGCGATACGTAAATAAACCCATGTACCGGTGCCGGCTGACATGTACGCAGCATTGGCCGTGAAGACCCCCGGAGCCGTACGGTGCTGGACATAAACGGTGTTCGAATAGAGTCCCAAAGTCGACAACGGACCGCTGCCGCTAACCGCAACGGCCATTCCTATGATATTGTTGAGCGAGTTATTCTGTATTTTGCACGTGTATTCCCACGTGCTACCGCTGATTGGCTGCGAGTAACCCCCTGGATTAACCCCCGCCGCCGCTGGAGAGCCGAGCACTATGGCCCCCTGGGCCACGGAGCTACTGCTAGGACTAGAATTGTAGAGAGTCCAGGGGGTTGCCCCTGAATACCGTATTCCCGTCGTATCGATTGTTGAACCATATTCAAACTCGTCAGTGGGGCCAAGCCCAACCCCCGCCGGTACTTGCGGATGGACATCTGGTGTGATGTTGTAGCTATAGGCTATACCGGTCGATGGAGAATATCCTCCACTGTAGTCACGAAACCAATCGCAGATAAGCATGCTAGCAGGGCTGCTATTACTGTTCATGAACAGCCCGATTGAATCCGCATCGCCGATAGCGGTGATCATGTAGGTCGCAAATGAACCTTCGATACCAGTGGTGGAGACGCGGTATATTAAATTCCCGCTGCTCAATTCCACCTCCCAGTAAGCATAGGCTTGCGCTTCAGCTACGGCGAACCTTGGTGGCGAGCTAGTCCCAATTGGATTGGAGTACACGGTATAGGCCGAAAATTCATAGGCCGCTATCGTAGAGGCCGCATAATTCCACCCCGAATATATCCCACGGCCCGTTGCGCCGTTTAGCGCAACTATACCCCCAATGTCGCCAGCCGAAGTGGCTGGGTTAGTTGTCGCAATTTTGGCCCTGAATTTCCAGGTGCTCCCGGGGGGTAAAGGTTGATAGATGACGTGAAACACCCCGTCGGCTTGCGGCGTCAGCCGTAGCGATCCAACACTCGATGCTGCCGTTGAGGTTCCTTGGTTTCCCCAGACCCATTTGGAATCTAAGGAAGCACCCTCAAATTCATCATCCCTAGTGGTAGGGGTAGCCGGATGAAAATCGGGCGATAAATTGGCATTCAGTACCAGGGTGGACCCTCCACCTCCCCCGCCTCCACCTCCGCTTGGAGTCTGCCACGATATGCCGGCGGTAGCCGTAGAATCCGCAGTCAGGACCTTGCCATCAGTTCCCGCGGGAACTCGTACCGGCATGGTCGAATACCCGAACAGGTCGCCCTTCGTGGACACCGGAAAGGGCGGTTCACCGAACTTTTTCCAGACAGACGGGGGATATTGCACCCACCCCTGATAGGGCGAAGCCGTGGTATCGAAGTACAAGTCACCGTCGTTGTGCAGCGTGCTGGGCGCACCGGCACCGTAATAAATGGTGGTCCCGCCGCCGCCGCCGCCGGATCCGTTCGCCGCCGCCGTGATCCGGCCCTTCGCGTCGACCGTGATGTTCGCGCTGGTGTAGCTTCCTGCTGTCACACCCGTGGTAGCAAGAGCTATATTGAAGCTGCCAGTCGTCGTGACAGGCGACCCTGTGATCGTGAAGTCAGTTCCGGGTTGGGTCAGCCCTACATCCGTGACTGTGCCGCCACCAGAGACCGCCTGCCAGCCGCGGGCGCCGCCCCCGTCAGTGGCGTAGACCTTGTTCGGTCCGGGGCTAGGCGTGTCATTGACGAGCTTGTAGGGGGTCGCGGTGGAGCCGTCGCCGGTGACTGAATCCGTCGTATTGGTGACCGCCGCATTGCCGCTTTTGATCTTGTTGGCGGAGACGACGCCGCCGACGTAATTCACGATGCCGGCAGATATCAACTCGCCCAGCTTCACGAAGCTGTCGCTGGAGTCCCCACGCAAGCGCTGGGCGATCTCGGTAGTCTCCTTCAGTTGGGAGAGGACCATCTGGTGATTCGAGATGTCCAGCGAGGGCGCTCGAATCGAGGTAGTGCCAGTCTTCGCCACGGCGACCTCACGTCTTCATAATGAAGAAGACAGCCTTGTATGGAGGGGACTCCACAGTGTGCGCGTGGAGCGGTAGAATCTCCGCGGTGGGGGTGAACGGCGCAGTAGTACCGCCACCATTCTGGCCCGTGTTCACGCTGTTGCGTACGCCGGCGCCCCGCCCACCGAAAAAGTACACGGCGCCAGGGGCGATTCCGGGGGCACCCATGACGAACCCAGAACTTCCGCCGAAGAAATCGATGGGGTGGGTATGCGCCGGAAAATTGCTCGATGAGAGGGTGACAGGATCGATGATCGGCCGGCCGGCGCTGGCCGTATCAGTGACGTGTGCGTAGCTGCCGGTGGGCGCGAAAGACCCGCCGCCGCCGACAATGAACCGGTCGCGCAAGTCCGGAGTACCGTTGGTGCCATCGCACAAAGCCCAGCCGGCGGGGATATTGCTCGACAGCCCGCTCCACACGACGATCATCCCAGTGACAATCAGGGCGGTGCCCGAGGGCAGATGCGAGGTGAGGTTGCCCGTGGTGAGCAGCACGCTGCCGCCCTCGGTCGCGGGGCCGCCGATGGGGATCACGATCTGATTGCTGGTATCCCCAGGTTGGGAGCGGATGGCTGTTCCGGCGAGTTCTCCTGACTGGACTGAGCCACCTGAGCCCATGTTGATGACCCCCGACAGGGTCGTCGTTCCTGACATGGTGTCGCCACCAGTCTTCTGCAAGAAGGATGCCATTGTGGACGAGGTCACGCGCTGCTCCACCCGCGAGCCCGACGGGAAGGCCAGTGCCGTGGTGCCCTCTTGAGCACGCGCGACGGTCAGACTATCACCGGTCCGTCCGGTGCAATAGACGACTTCGATATCGCCGCTAACATCTTGGAGCGTAATGGCCGCGATCTGCCCCGAGGAGATGGCGGGAAACAGACTGCCCTGGCCTGCCTGCACCGTCACGATGGTGTCCGACGGCACGATGCCACTCGCCAGGAGTGACGATGCATTGTTCGAAAAAACGAAGATGTTCGACATTACATGTTCTCCGCGAGGGTGTACTGAACAACGTCCTCAAGGACCTGGCCGATGGATGTGGTGGCCAGGAACTGAACCTCGTATACGCCGCCATCCACGCCGCCGGATGCAAAGTATGCTGCGCCGATCACCTGGCCGTTGACCACGGGGAGCAGCGCCACCTCGTTGACGACGAAGGCGGGGCTGGCCGCGCCGGCCGTCTGTACGACGTTCACCGCAATGCTGGCGATGTTCTCGCCGGTCGAGAGGAACAGGGTATAGTCGAGCACGTAGCGCTTGACTTCGACGGGCGACTGCTTGAATACAGCTTGAAAATTGCTCATGATCTCCTCACCGTCACGTTGTCGTGGGGCTTCCAGATGCGCGGTTTGATGCCCTTCGCATCAATCACCAGTATAGGCTTGAACGTTTTTGACGCCACGAATTTAGTGAACTTGAGGTTCTGGTCGGCGAGCAGGCTTTGGAACTGGAATTGGAAACGGTTCCCGATGTTGGGTCCGGCCTGAGTCAGCAGGGTTCCAGCGCCGATATAGCCCAAGTTGTATTCGATCTGGTAGCGATCTCGTTGGGCGCGAAAGAATAGGTAATCCGCATTCACATAGCAAACAACCACGTCTGACGTGCTTGACTGCAAGGCCCTCACATCATCCAGACAGATGTAGGGGTTCACAGCCCCGTCCGGGAGCAAGGTTAATTGGTAGGCGTTCGAGAGCGTATCGAACCAATAAAAATACGCGGCGCTCTGGATTATGAAGGCGACCTGTGGGCGTCCGCCCTGATCGAAGGTGCCCGATACCCATGTGATCACGTCGGTACCCACATAGGCTGTGAGAGGACTCCCCGTCGTCAAGGGGGTGAAGATCACGTTGTTCGCGCCGTCCGTGCCGACGCGCCAGTGTTGGTAGTCTATGCCATGCGAGCCGTCCCCTGCGGCGATAGGTCCCAGGGTGAAATCGGTCAGCGCCGCCTTCACCGTGTTGGTCTTCGGTGGAAGGAATTGCGCTGACTCGACGGTCGTTGAAAGGACGTGGTTCGGCAACATTACGGGTACCGGCCCCAGCTATGGCGGAAGGTGAGCGACAAAGTATGGGAGGCGTCCTTCGGGATCGAAGCGTCCAACTGGCACTGAAACGTCCCTAGATCCTGGTACGTCCGGCCGGCGAATAACTGGAAGCAATTTATCCCGCCAGAAACATTGCCCCTTCCTAGGCTGAAACTGCATATCGTATCTATGTAGTGATTCCCCGCGCCATACGACTGGATGGCAAGACCGTCCGGATAATCGGAAGCAGTAAAGGTCGGTGAAGATGTGACGGCACCTATAGTCCCTTGGCCCACCTGCACCTGGTTATACCCCGCCGCATCGCTGTAATAGAGAGGCGCCCAATACCCAGCGTTCGTCACCAGGGCTGCGCGCATGGTGTAGTTATAGTTTACTCCCGAAATGTTGACAGTTCCTGTCACGTCTGTGGTGGGGGAATAAAGCTGAAGCTGGTACGTCACGTCCAGGGCTTCCGTAGAGAGTACTGTGATAGTTGTCGGTGTACCGGTGCCGTCCAGAATCAAGGCGCGGCTGAAGAGATTTAGGCCGTTCGTTTGCGATCCGACACCGACTTCGGAAAGGTTACCAGTCGCGGATCCAGCGGCGATCCGATACACAATCGTCGTGGCACCATAATATGGGGGCGAGGATGTGGCGGTACGAGCAGCGCTGATAATCCCGCCGGCGCCGATAAAAGAAACCAGCGCCGTATCTGAGTTAGAAGGAGCCGTATTACCGCTGCCGACGCACGCGTAATAGAGGTACCCACCTACTGCTATTTGTTCCAGGCCGTTGTCTGTAATCAAATTCGGGAACCAGTCGGCGAGGAGCCGCTTCGAGCCGTCGGGTTTGACCGCCTCGATCTTGTACATCCCGCGCAGGCCGGTGTGGAGAGAGACTATATTTTTGCTCATGTCAAAGTACCTGCTACGAAACTGCCGCCTGTTGTGAAACTCTCTGCTGGATAATTGCTATAGGTCGCGAGCCCGGCCACCAGCGTGCCGGCGATGAAATCCGCGGACGCCTTGAACTCGTCCGGTGGCCAGTTAGAATATGCTGTCAGGCCAGCCGCTAATGTGCCAGCAATAAAGCTACCGTCCACTTGAAACGCTTCCGGCTGGCCGTTCGAATAACTCCCCAGTCCGGCCGTCAGCACCCCGGAGATGAGCGAAGCTCCGACCTGAACCTCCTCGCTGTCCTTCTGGTAGAAGGGTTGATGAACCATACCAGCGCCGGTTTTAATCTTCTCGACCACATCGACTGGGTATATCTGACTGGTGTAATAGACCGGCGAGGAATAGGCCATGTCAGACCTCGAAGAACCCGCCGCTCGTTTGATCGAACGACACTACATAGTTGAAGCCCTGCGGCGTGAATGGGAATCCTACCCCGTCATCGCTGTAATAGATCAGCCTGGCGGTACCGTCTCCCCCACGGCCGGCGCGAACGTAAATCAACACGCCGACCACGACGGTGGGTTGTAGAAACGCGTTGAAAGCGGGGATAGTCCCCGAACAAATTCCGTTCACCACATTCCTGCCAGAAAGCGGGATATCCCGCACGATCAAATTCCCCTCGCCGACATCGGCCAGGGTAAGATGGTTCGGATCCGGGGCGTAATTCCCGCCGGTAAATGCCATGCAGATATCTGCCGACTGCCAATTCAGCAGGCCCGTGGCGAAGTCCGTCTTGGCCTGGTTGTATTTGAAGGTGCTCAACCCGAGGCCCTCGGCAGGACCTGAGACCCGGACCGCCCGGCAAATGCCGGGAAGCGGAATGACTGGTCAGCGGGGCCGAAGCCGCGGTTCGCGATATCGCGCGCCAGCATGATCTCCCGCCGATAGAGCTTCTGGTACTCCTGCGCCAGTTCTTTGTCACTCCAGGGGCGCTTCGGGATCTGGTACATCCGCGCCAGGGTGCCCCAGATCAGGCCATCGACGTGTTGGGTGTAGCTGATGTCGGGCAGGATCGCGGCCAGCGTGGTGGGCACGAGGCTTGCATATGCGTAGAGCACGTTGCCGTAGGTCTTATCCGGCACCGGATTCAGGATCATCTGGTCCGGCTGTCGCATGAAGAACCGATTCGGCGGGGCGGGGCTGCCACCCAAGAACATGCGAGTGGCCGGCACCAGGGGCTGGGGTTGCTGCTGGCCATTGAAAGGGAACATGTATGCGCCGAGTACGAACTGAAGGCGCAAGTTCTGGTTGACGGGGTTCAGCCCCACTTCGGCCTGCCCCTGGTTAACCGGATACGGGCCGACGTTTTCGCGGAACGCCGTCGAGCGAGTGTAGAAGTCGTTCAGCACGCGGGTCAGGTGCGATCCGATCAGCGTGTCAGGCGCACCGCCGATCTGCTGCGCCACCATCTGCTGCACATAGGTGATCGTTTGGCCGCCGAGTGCTGCTGAACTTGCGCCGCCGTCGAGGGTAATGACCGCCATTATGCACCTATGAGTTGTTGCCGGAAGCTGGCAAGCATCTGAGAAGACCGCGCCGTATCGACGTACTCATCGTCGGCAAGCTCGATCCGCCCCGCGATGTAGGCCACCACGGGATTGAAGAACTGGCGCGTGTCGAGGGGGAAGGGCGTCGCGGGCGAAGGGGGCGTCGGGTTCGCTCCACCATCGATGGTTTGCAGATCGGTGGTATCGAACTGGATGATCTTCGTGACTGACAGAATCCCTTGGGAAAAATTGCCGATGAACGCATCGGGACGAATGGTGTACACGGCATTCAAAGCCGAGTTCAGATATGAGACCAGGGTTTGGTCACTGTTCCGGAACGGAGCGACGGAATCGTTGACCATTTGGCGCGCTTCGATAAGGCATTGGTCAATGGTTTTACTAACGAAACTGCTCATATCACGTTCTCCGTAAGAAGAAAGGGGGTGTAGCCCTGCGACCACACCCCCTGATCAACATCAACCGCGGGGGATTACAGACCCGAGTTCTTCAACACCGCGAATCCGCACAGGACCGGATTCACGACTTGGAAGCCCCAGACCTGCAAACCACGCATCAAGGTACCGAACGTGCTCTCGGAGCGGAGGGTCTCGACCTTGGTCATCTGCGACGCGAAGGTAAGGCCCATGCTGTGACCGAAGTAGCAGGCGTACTCGCCGGCTGCCAGGCCGTATCCCGCACCTTGCGAGCCAGCCAACACCGGGTAGCTGGTGCCGGTCGACTGCGCATTGCCCGCGTTCCCGATGGGGAGCAGGTTGCTCACGTAGATCGTGTAGCGGTCGATCATCCCGAGGCGACCGTTGCGCGCGATGGACACCGCGTCACCGGTCAAATA
>JALYJH010000013.1 GCA_030775415.1 Acidobacteriota bacterium
CGAGCGATTGGCGCAGCCCTTGATCGCGACGAGCGCTAATTTATCCGGGCAGCCGACGTGTACCAGCGGCATTCAAGTGTTTGGCGTCATGGATGGATCAGTGGATCTGGTTCTCGACGGGGGAACTATTGCCGGGGCAGGCGCCACCACCATTGACGTGACCGAGCCTTACTGGCGCGTAATCCGCGAAGGCGCGATCGCCGAAAAGGAAATCGCAGAAGTTTTAAAAGGCACCTAGCCGCGACCAGAGCAAGGCGCCGATTTCCTGCGGATCAACAAGCTTCCACCGCGGTGGATGGCCAGAATCGCCCTTCAGGCACTTCCATGTAAGCCATTGCGCACGTTTCAGCCTATGCATTCTTATATATTTACAGTGACCGAGCGCTACGTTAGACTAAGCAGGCACAAAGCTGAAAGGTAGGGATGCATGAAGATCGTACTAAGACGGGGGACCTCGATAATAGCGGCAGTTTTGGTAATTGCGCTCGCGATTTCACTCGGTGGTGGTGTTCCGGCGGCGGTTCATTACATTGAGCATGATAAGGTCACGGAGGTACTTACTAAGGGCGGAGCCCTTGTGAACGATCCGGGCCTGAACATTTTGGCAAATCGCCGGACGTCCGGCGAGGTTGAATTTCACGAGCATACCAGTCACGTGTTCATTGTCGTCGACGGCGAGGCAACGCTCGTAGTAGGAGGATCGATGGTGAACCCGAGACGGACAGCGGCGGATCAAATGCGCGCTCCTTCGGCGGAAGGCGGCACGACCTACCATCTGAGCAAAGGCGATGTGATTACGATTCCGGCCAAGACGCCGCATTGGTTCAAAGAAGTCCCTACGAAGACGATCGCCTTCTACGCGGTAAATATCGAGAGCGAATAGGAGCCGCTCTGCTATCATCGAAAAGGAGCGTTCCTGCTAGGTTGGTTTTGGACACCAAAAATTGATCCAATGCTCAATGTCATGGAACCTGTCTCGTTAACGCGCCGGTGAGCAAGCTCCGGTGGTATCCCGCAGGGGACCGCCGCCATGGAGACGCCTAATGGCGCGCGGAGGGTTCCCCCCTTTTAGTTCGGGGTCAAATGACGGTGGCCGGAACGGCAAAGCGGTGCGCTCCATTAACATTACAGCCTGCGCCTGCTAGCGCTTAGAAAGCTGTCCTCGACCCTTTGACGAATATATTGTTTATCGGCGATGTCTTCGCTTCGCCCGGCCGCGCCATGGTGGGGCGGCACTTGAAAGATATCGTGGCGGCGGAAAACATCCATCTGGCCATCGCGAATGTCGAAAACGCGGCCGGAGGCTTCGGCATCACTCCGCAACTGGCTGAGGAAATGTTTGATTTCGGCCTGGACGTCCTGACGACCGGCAATCACGTGTGGGACAAGCGCGAGATCTACGATTACTTTACCAGCCATCCGCGGCTGCTGCGGCCCGCCAATTACGTCGAAAGCCTGCCCGGCTCGGGTGTGGTGACGGTGCAGGCGCATAACGGGGTGGATTGCGCGGTGATCAATCTACAGGGCCGCGTTTATATGCCCACAACCGATTGCCCTTTCCGCAAGGCTGACAAAATGTTGGGCGAATTGTCCGCCGACGTAAAAGTGCGGTTCGTCGACTTCCACGCCGAGGTTACCAGCGAGAAGGTGGCGATGGGTTGGTATTTGGACGGGCGCGTTTCAGCCATGGTGGGGACGCACACCCACATCCCTACGGCGGACTCGCGGATTCTGCCAGCAGGCACCGCGTATCAGACGGACGCCGGGATGACGGGGCCTTATAACGGGGTGATTGGGGTGGAGAAACAAATTATTCTGGAGCGGTTCCTCACCCAGATGCCGGTGCGCATGGAAGCAGCGCGACATGGGGCGGAATTGCACGGAGTGGTGGTGGAAGTGGACGATAGCACCGGCCGCGCCACCGCGATACGCCGTATCGCCTTGAGCTAATCAGGTAACCTAATTCTTGGTGACACTGACCTTCGACGAAGCCCGGGCGTGCGTCCTACGCGAGGTTGGCGTGTCGATGGCTACCGAATCTGTTGGGCTGGCGGAGGCCGCGGGACGCGTACTGGCGGAGGACACCCAGGCCGACCGTGATTATCCCCCATTTCCCCGCTCTGCCCGCGACGGATTTGCGCTGCGTGCCGCGGATCTTCCCGGAGAACTCAGAGTAATTGGCGAGGTGCGGGCTGGGGAAGCATTCGCGGGACGGGTCTCCGCGGGTGAAGCCGTCGAGATCATGACCGGCGCGCCGGTGCCGGAGGGCGCCGATGCGGTAGTGATGGTAGAACACACGCAACGCTTAGCCGATCGCGTGAAAATCGAGCGGGGGATTCAGTCCGGCGAAAATTTCAATGCGCGCGGCATCGAGGCGCGTGGCGGAGACGTGGTGCTCTCTGGCGGAGTCCGGATCGGCTACTCCGAGACTGCGCTGCTGGCAACCGTTGGGCGCTCGAGTTTGTTGGTATACCGCAAACCGGAGGTCGCGATCATCTCGACCGGCGATGAGATCGTCGAGATAGGCGACAGCCCCGACACCCACCAGATCCGAAATTCGAACGCGGCTTCGCTGGCGGTGCAGGTCTGCCGCGCCGGTGGCCACCCGCGGATTCTAGGCGTCGCGCGGGACAACGAAGACTCGACGCGGGCACAAGTGCGGCAGGGGCTGGAAGCGGATCTGCTGTTGCTCTCGGGCGGCGTTTCGGCTGGGAAGTACGATTTGGTTGAAAAGGTTCTGGCCGAGTTCGGGGCGGTATTCTTCTTTGACAGGGTGTTGATTCAGCCGGGCCAACCCCTGGTGTTCGGTAAGGCCCAAGGCAAGTATTTCTTTGGCCTGCCAGGCAACCCAGCGTCAACTATGATTACTTTCGCAACCATCGCGCGCGCGGCCCTCGAAAAATTGCAAGGCTTGCGCGAACCGGCGCTTCCCTTGTTACGGACGAAGCTGACGCGTCCCTTTACACAGAAGCTGGGTCTCACGCGCTTCTTCCCGGCCCGGCTCAGCCCAGATGGTGCGTCGATCGAGCCGAGTATATCCCGTGGCTCCGGCGATGTGGCGGCCCTCGCGCGCTGTAACGCGTTTCTGGTGACGGAACCAGAGCGAGCAGAATGGGCGGCCGGTGACGATATCCGGGCGCTTTTGAAATGACCAAACTCTCGCATTACGACAAAAAAGGTCGCGCCAGAATGGTGGACGTCTCCGCTAAGCCAGAGACGAAACGAACCGCCGTGGCACAGGCTTTCGTCAAGATTAAACCTAGTGTCCTCAGGGAGCTGCCTAATAATCCTAAAGGTAATCCTCTGGAGACTGCTCGCTTTGCGGGCATCAGCGCCGCCAAGAAGACGTCGGAGTTAATCCCGATGTGCCATCCCTTAATGCTGTCGCATGTTGACGTTAACTGCGAAATTGAAAGGAAAGGGGTACGCATCACCTCCACCGCAACCATTCTCGGACCCACCGGTGTCGAGATGGAAGCCTTGACCGCTGCGTCGGTTGCCGCGCTCACGGTCTACGATATGATCAAGGCGCTGGATAAAGGCATCGAAATACAGGACGTGTACCTGCTATCGAAGACCGGCGGAAAGTCAGGGGACTTCGTACGGGGCGGGAAGAAATGATTCGCGTAGCCGTGGTGACCATCAGCGATTCCGTTGCGGTGGGCACGCGCGAGGACCGGTCAGGTGCAGCCCTCGTCCAAAAGTGTGGGGAATTTGGCTGGGTACTTGCTCATACTGAAGTTGTTAGCGATGACCGTGACCGTATTTCGAACCTATTAATTGAGATGACAAGCGGATTGAAGGAGATAGACGTGATCTTGACCACAGGGGGAACCGGGGTGGCTCCCCGGGACGTCACACCGGAAGCGACTGTCGCCGTAAGCGACCGCAAGATTGACGGGTTTGGCGAATTGATGCGGCTGAAGGGCATGGAGAAAACCACGTTTGCGCACCTTTCGCGCGGAGGGGGCTTCACGCGCGGCCAAGTGCTGATTGTAAACCTCCCCGGATCGCCAAAAGGCGCAGTGGAGTCGCTCGATGCGGTGGCCGAACTGATCCCGCATGTTGTCGATTTGCTACACGGGAGAACAGAGCATCGTGCGTAAGCTCATTGCAGCAGGTTTGTTGGTCTCGGCAGCAGTTTGGGCGCAGGACGCGCCACCGTCAGAAAAGGCTGACGTGATCGGATCTATCACCACCCGTTTTGTAATGACGCCGGTTACAGTAACCGACAAGAAAGGCAACATCATCAACGGCCTTACGGTCAAAGATTTCCGCCTGGAGGACAATAAGAAACCTCAAACTATTACGGAGGACATCGCCATTCATCCGATTTCCATGGTGATCGCGGTACAGGCCAATCTCGAAGTGGAAAAAATGCTACCGATGATCCAGAAGATGGCGTCGGCTATTCAAGCGCAGGTGCTGGGTGACGACGGCGAGGCAGCGGTCATTGAGTTCGATCATCGCATTCAGACGTTGACCGACTTCACCTCCGACCCGGACAAACTCGCCGCGGCATTGAAGAAGTTGAAAGCAGGCAGCGCGCAAAGCCGCCTGAACGACGGGACGGTTGAGGGTATCAACATGTTGCGCAAACGTCCCGACAGTCGGCGCAAGGTCCTGCTCCTGATCAGCGAGGCGGGTGACAAAAGCAGCGAGCTCAGACCGCGCGAAGTGCTGAGCGCCGCCGAGTTCGCCAACGTCGTGATTTATTCGATCGACATCTCGAAGACCATTGCACAATTGACCGAGGCGCCCTCCGCCAATCGCAGCGTGCTCGACAATCGTCCTCCGGGAGCGGTTTTCATGCCGGGAGGCAACGTTGAGACCCCCACCACGCAATCGCAAAACAACATGGGTAACTGGGTCCCGCTGCTCAAGGACATTTACGACTCGGCAAAGGGATTGATTGTTTCCAATCCGCTGAAGGTCTATACAACTTACACCGGAGGCCAGCAATACCCATTCAAGACCCAGCGGGATTTGGACCGGGCGGTTTCCGACCTGGGCCAGGAACTGCATAGCCAATACCTGCTAACATACCGGCCGACGAATCAGGATGAGGCGGGCTACCACAACATCGTGGTGCGGGTGCTCAAACCAGATTTGTATATTCGGGCGCGCGACGGCTACTATTGGGCGGGCAGTAAGCCCGATAGTCCATCGAAGCCTTAATTTATTTAGCTTGGCCCGCAGAAGCCGGCTGTATCACTGCTTTCATGGATCCCTTGGATCTCGGCATCCGCCGGTCCGCGCCATAACCGTGGATCTGGTCGCGGGCAAATTCCGCGTGCGGACGCTCGCAGGTGATCACGATGGTGCGGCCTTTCGTATCCACCTCGACGGCGTGCTGGTAGGCGGTTTCCAGGGGTAAAAAGAAGAGTGCACCTAGCATTTCGACCACATAATCATAGGTGTGGTCGTCGTCGTCGAGCAGGATGACATGGAACAGCGGCTCAAGACGCTCGGCGTCATGGGCGCCGGTTTCTGGAATAGAGATAGGGGCTGGCAACCATTCAAATGGTAGAATGAAACGGAAAGGGGGCGCAACGGATTCGACGGGATTGCATCCGTCGTGGGAAGTCGTGCCGGGTTCCGAGCTCCCGTAAAACGATCGGAAAACAACAACTGCCAATAATCAGCAGTTCGCTTACGCTGCTTAATTAATTAAGTAGCCGCTCTGAGGTCGTGGGCCTGCACCGGCCTTGAGAGCGTCATCTTGCAGGATAGGCCTAAAGCTTCCGTCTGGAGCCGAAAGCCGAGATCAATCAGGCTAAGCCATCCCCCTCTTGCCGGTTCCGCATGGGGTGGTCGAAAAATACCGAACCGGAAACGCACGTAGTCTTTTTGCGATTGACTTTCTCGGACGCGGGTTCAACTCCCGCCGCCTCCACCAATTTTCATGACAGTCCGCGCCATCGACCAAAAACTGCATGCTCGAAGCGAATGGCCGGGCTCATCACTCGCTGGCCTATTGCCTTAGAAGAATTTCCTCTGCGGGAGTTTTCCTCTTCGAGTGATATTGAAAAGCAGCAGCCCAAGGAGGCCAGTGAAGGCCAGGCTGGCGGAAGCCGGCTCGGGCACGAGTTCGATCTCCACGGGCGCGCCGACTCGGTCGCCAGGATTCGAGGGAACTTCGAACAACTGAAGCTGGGCAACAACCGTAAAGCTCGAGCCAAGTATGTCGGTATTCCCAAATCCGCTCAGATGAATCGTAAAGGGCGCGCCCAGTTCAAAAGGAAAATTGCCCACCAGCGCGCAAGACAAATCCGACGGGCAAAGACCGAACCCATACGGTCCAACGCCCCCACTCACGTTTCCACCGAAATTTTCGAGTTCAAGAGCTAGCTCTGCGATCCCGGGTCGGATCGGACCTGTAGTATAAAGATCGATGGTGAGATCGATACTGCCATCTAGTCCGCAAGGTGTGGTGGTTCCCGGCAAGTAGCAACTAAGAAAGCTACCGCTGATATTTGCCCGGATAGGATCTGGAAAGGTTGATAGATCGTAGGAATACGTCAGAACATTTGACAATAAGCGAGGATCTAGTGTTTCCACGACCGTTACGGGATCTGCTTGTAGAGAAGCCGCGCAGAGCACGATCAATAGTATCAGGCGCAAGTAATTCGTCTCGTCGCGGGCGAACCTGCCTCATTGGGCGATGGATAACAGATCGCATCCACAATCCTATCAATTTGTAACTGCTCCTGGTGATTTCTGTTGCGGGCGTCGCGATGGCACGAGTTCGCGGAGAAAAAGAAATTGCCGCGGAACGTTTCGGCCAACATTAAAATGCTTGGCGGGTGGAGCGTCTTTATTACCGCTCCGTTCGTAATCCACCAACGTTCATGATCCCTATCCCATCGAATCTATTGCTGCCAAAACAGTCGGTACTTCCGTTCACCTGAGCTATAGTCGGTACCCCATCCAGAATGGGCTTAGCAGCCCATTCACCAGCACCGCACTTTGGATAAGAATCTAGAGCATGGGACTCGATCAAAGTGCGCTCCAGTTAGTGTGGAATGTGGTGCTTATCACAGCCGTCAGCAGTTTGGCGATCATCTGCCATATGCTGAGACAGGACAACAAAAAGTTAACCGTCAGAGCAAAGCTCCGCGACCAGGAACGCGCTATTTCGGCGCGGATCGACCGTGACTCACAAATCCTTGCTGTGCATCCTGAGCTTAACGCGCAGCAGGATATTCGCCAGTTTGTAACGCGCAGGTCGAAAGATTGGGCCAAGGTCAGCGCCTGCCGCGAATAGCGGCAGCCCGCGGCGGATGCAGCAGTAGTCTAGTGAACGTCTCGCCAAGTGGACTTGAAGTGCGGGACCTCAGCGGGGTCAATCTCAAATTCCTCATGGCGATGGCGGATCGCCCGCTTGTGAACCTTGGCTTTCTTGGGTCCTGAACCCGCCGCCCACAGGAAGGCCGCTAAGATCGCGAATATCACGTTTAGAACCACGATTACTTGCCAGTCCATCTTGGGTTCATATTAGACCCCGAGGCCCATGGAATCGATAGGAAGAAGGTTCCAATTGGGTAGTACGGCAGGTTCAATTACTTCGCAGATTGAATCTTGACCAGCGTTTGTGCTGCCTGATCCGGCAGACCGCTCTTCAGTGTCTGTGGGCCGCGGAAGAAATCAAAGTATGACACATAATGTACGCAACTCACGGTGCAGTAGGGAGCGCAGGGTTTCTCGCTTAGATATTCGCGGCGGATGTCGGCGGCGGAATATTGTTCGAGGGGCGTCCCCGGATAGCCGCGCTGCTGGGAGCAGTAATGCACCAGGCCATCCTCGCAAATATACATGTAGCGAGCACCAGCGCGGCAGCGCCAGTCATTCGGCTTCCCTTGCGCGATGGCGTCCTGGAAATAGTTGAGCTGCGCGAAGTTGCGATTTTCCAGCGCCTTCATCTCGTGATAGACGGCACGTTCGCGATCGCTCAGCGGACGCAGCTGGCCGTCTCCGTCGTGAATGATGCCGACGGTTGCTGAGAACCCTAACTCAATGGCGCGGCGGCCGACCACCAAAGCATCGTCCGGGTTATGAATTCCGCCTCCCACTACGGAGTTGATGTTTACGTGGAAATCGGCATGTTCGGCCAGGATTTCGAGCTTCTTATCGAGCACTTTCAGGCTCTTCTTCGACACGTCGTCCGGCATTACGTTGTCGATCGAAATCTGCAAATGGTCCAGTCCCGCGCGGTTGAGGCGCTGAACGCGCTCCGGCACCAGTAGGTAGCCGTTCGTAATCATCCCAGCCATCACCCGGCGCCTACGCATCGCCGCGATAATATCGTCGAGATCCGGATGCAACAGCGGCTCGCCGCCCGACAAGGTAATAATGCTGGTCCCTAAATCCGCTAACTTATTGATGCGGCTGATAACGACGTCGGTCGGCACGGGCTTTGAAACATCATCGTATTCGTTGCAATAGGAACAAGAGAGATTGCAGCGGCGGATGGGAATGATGTGCGCCATGATGGGATGGCGCGTCGAGAGGGCCCCATGCGCGATGAGCCGTAATTCCCGCATTCTACGGGTGAAAGCTTTCCAATTGCGGTGCGCGCGGGGCGGCTTGGCTGCCATACAGGATTGAGAACTCCTACTATTAGAACATATTAGGGCTAAAGATCCAGATATTTTCGCCCAACGGCGGGAAGCCCACCTCTACCGGAGAGTTATTGGGTCCGGAACGCACTTATTCGTTGTGAAGCTTAAACGTGTAGCCCAAACTCTGGCGGCTATCCTGGTAGCGGTCCTCGCCCGGGGGGCAGAAAATCCCACCCTCCTTGCGATTCGTCTGACGGAGGGCGATGGCGCCATTTATCCCAAGGGCTCGCGCGCCACCCGCGGTCTTACGGTGGTGATTACTGACGAAACCGGGCGTCCCGTAGAGGGTGCGACGGTCAGCTTTTCGCTTCCGGGCGAAGGTCCTAGCGGATTATTCAGCTCCGGCAGCAGAACTGAAATCGCCACCACCCACGCCGACGGGCGGGCGGCGGTATGGGGGATGCAATGGAATCGAACCTCCGGACCGTTTGAAATTCGCATCATGGCAGTAAAAGGGCAAGCGCGGGCGGGCACTGTGAGCTCGCAATTTCTGAGCGATGCCACGGAGGTGAAGGATGCCGCAGCACCTAAGGATCGCGGAAGGCACAAGCTTCTGTGGATTTCAGTCATCATCGCTGGCGCCGCAGTCGCGGGCGTTGCGGGAGTTGTGGCCGCGAAAGGGAGTGCGGCCGCGGCGGCCGGCAGTGCCGTGACGCCTTTGCAGATCGGCACGCCAACCGTCAGTTTGGGGCATTTATGAGACTTTTTCTTTTCGTCTTGATAAGCGCGAGCGCCTGGGCGCAGATTGAGCGTCCTTCGCTGGGCGTGATGCTGGATCAACATGGATTCGCGCGGCCCGTAATCGGCGCACTGGCCGCCGCGGCGCTGGGCGATCCAGTGTTCGGCGGAGCAGTGATTTCACTCGCATGTTCGCAGACAACTTGTCTCGCAAAAACGGCGAAAGCCCTCGTTTCTTCCACCGGGGAGTCAGCGGACGCCCCACCCGGCGCCGCGATCATCTGTTTTAACGGCGATGTTGCATACGTGTATTTCGTCGAAAATCGTCAATTCGCCATCTGGTTTGCAGGCCAGTTGTATCCGTTCGATTTCGCCGCCGGCGGCGACGTGCTATCGATCAGAGCTGAAGGATTCGCCTATGCCATCGCCCGCGACGATGGCATCTGGGTGGGCGATCAGAACCTAGGCGTGGCCGCTGCCGTTTTCCTGCTCGACAACGGCGGTGCGCTACTGGCCGTCGACAACCAAGTGCGCCTGCTGCGCGCCGATGGCACGGAAATCGACTTCGCGGTGCCGTCAGCCGGCGGCTTCCTGCGCATGAATGACCGTTACATCGAAGTGATAAGCGATAGCGCGATGTGGGCGCTCGATACGCAGCCGGGGCATGAGCAAGTCTTTGTCCTGCCGGGAGAATCCCGTTGAAAGCACGAATCTTGTTTCTCCTGGCACTTGCGCCCGCCCTGCTGCAGGCGCAAATCGTACTGTATTCGCTCAACGGCATTACTCCTTCTCCGCTCGGCGCCGTGTACGGATACGGACAGGTTGCCGCGGGCGATTTGAAAACTGTCCGCTTTCGTGCGCTGAATTCAGGAACATCTTCGACTACCATTACGCTCCTCAAAGTGATCAACAATACCGGCGCGGGATTCTCCATCGTCAATAGTTCGTCGACGCCGTTCGTAATCGCCGCCGGGGGCTCGATGGATTTCTTTGCCGGATTTTCTGCCACCGACATCACCAGCTACAGCGCGACTTTGGAAGTGGGCACGGTGAGCCAGACGGTGACCGCCATCCTTCTGGCGACGGTAGTGCCGGCGCCAACCCTGAGTGTGTCTGCGCCCTGCACCGGCCCCGACGCTAACTCGACCATCAGTTTCGGGCGGATTCTGCAAGGTACACAGGAGTCTTGCTCGCTTTCGATCTTGAATCCATTCCCGCAAGCGCTCACCGTCTCCCCCTTGACGCTCAGCGGAGCCGCGTTCAGCAGCACGGTTGGAAACGCTGTCACGATTGCGGCGGGGCAGTCGTCATCGTTCACCATCCAATTCGCGCCTGCTAACGGCACCGCCTACTCCGGCACGCTCACGGTGGGAACGCGGACATATACGCTATCTGGTACCGGGTTTTCATCTCCGTTGCCCTCGCTGGTCTGGAGCTTCGACACGATGAGCGTCGCCAGCGGCGAACAGCACACGCTCAGTTTGCAACTTTCCGCACCGGCGCCGGTATCGGCCGCAGGGACCCTTACCCTCACCTTCACCCCGTCGACGACTATGGTATCCGACGACACAGCCGTACAATTCATCGCTACATCGAAACGCGTGGCTTCGTTCGCGGTTGCTGCCGGAGCCACCGCCCTTACGCTTAACGCGCAGCCGAACATTGTATTCTCCAGTGGAACTACGAAGGGAACCCTTACGTTCACCGTCGATCCCGGAATCTTTGGTCTCGCGGGAAGCCCGTCAACTTCGCTCACAACCCAGTCCGCACTCATCGCCGTCTCATCGACAGGCGCCACCAGCCGCGCCAATGAGCTCGACGTGGTGATTGCGGGTTTCGACAACACGTACTCGGTTGGGATAATGTCCTTCTCGTTCTTCGATCGCAGCGGCGCGTCGATCACCTCGCTCTCGGCCGACTTCACCACCAACTTCAAGGCTTTTTTGCAAGGGCAGACTGCCGGTAGTTCCTTTCTGATGCGCGTTTCCTTTCCGGTCAGCGGCGATGTGACTCAGGTGGGCGGAGTAAACGTGAGCCTAACCAATGCCGCAGGCGTAGTCACCACGCCGCGCTTGAACTTTCCTTAGACTGAAATGGATGATCCCGGTTGCACTTACCATCGCGGGCTCCGACCCCAGCGGCGGAGCTGGCCTCCAGGCCGATCTGAAGACATTTCATCACTTCGGCGTCTATGGCGAGGCCGTAGTGACCTTGATTACCGTTCAGAACAGTCGCGGAGTTACATGCGTGTCAACGCTCGACCCCGCTTTGATCGCCGCCCAGATTCAGAGCGTACTCGAAGACATACCGCCGCAAGCGGCCAAAGTGGGTGCGCTAGGGTCACGCGAGATTGTTGAAGCCGTCGCGCGAAAGGCCGCACGCTTCCCGTTTCCTTTGATCGTGGATCCTGTAATGATCAGCAAACACGGCGCCCGGTTAATCGACGAAAACGCCACACAAGCGTTGATTGAAGAATTGATACCTCGAACGTTTCTGTTCACGCCCAACCTCGACGAAGCCGCCGCATTGACCGGGCTGGTAGTAACAAATCGCGACGGCATGGCCCGCGCCGCGCGAGAATTGGCGTCCATGGGAGCAGCCAACGTATTGATCAAAGGCGGCCACCTCAGCGGCGACGCCTTGGATCTCCTGTATCTCCAGGGCGGAGAGATCCACGAGTTCACCGCGCCGCGTCTCAAAACTCGCCATACTCACGGTTCCGGCTGCACGTATTCGGCCGCCATCACCGCTGAACTCGCAAAAGCTACACCGCTTATAGAAGCCGTGGCTCGCGCCAAAGCGTTCATCACGGAAGCCATTCACAGCGCTCCCGGATTGGGTGGAGGAAACGGTCCTTTGAATCATCACGCGTGAGATTCTTGGGGCGCGGCGGCCACTCATTTATAAATGCTCGCGCATAGCGCCGACACCTTTGTCCTGGGTTTGGTCACGCCTCTCGCCGTGATGTTCCTGTTGAGCGGGCTTGACGACCTCGCCGTAGATTTCGCTTGGTTCTACGCATGGGCGGCCGAACGGCTGAGCCTCTCGCGCAATGATACCCGGGAAGTCCCCGACACGCCTCCCCGCCCTATCGCTATCCTGGTTCCGCTCTGGAAAGAGCACGCCGTGATCGCCCGCATGCTGGAGCACAATCTGGCCGCCATCCGCTACCCCGATTTCCACATCTTCGCCGGCATTTACGCGAACGATGCGCTGACGGAGGAAGCAGTCGCCACCATCTCAGAGCGCTTTAGCAATGTCCACCTAGCAGTCTGTCCTCATGATGGACCCACCTCGAAAGCCGATTGCCTCAATTGGATTTATCAGCACGTCGGACTCTACGAAGAACAAAATGGTGTCGCTTTCGACATCATCATCACACATGACGCCGAAGATCTCATTCACCCAGAAGAGCTGCGCTGGATCAACGCCTACGCCACCCACTTCGGCTTCATCCAAATTCCTGTGCTGGCGCTGGCAACGCCGTTTTGTTCCTTCACACATGGCGTGTATTGCGACGAATTTGCCGAATATCACACGCGGGACATGGTGGTGCGCTCGTCTTTCGGTTGCTTCGTCCCTGGCTCGGGCGTAGGCACCGGGTATAGCCGCGAAGCTCTCGAAGCGCTCGCGCGAGCTTCTGACAATCGCGTGTTTGAACCCGCTTCCCTCACCGAAGATTACGAGAGCGGACTCCGTCTGTATCGCCTCGGCTGCCGTCAAGTGTTCATTCCTCTCACGCGTCTGCAACTGGGAGGACGCGATTTTGTTGCCACCCGAGAGTTCTTTCCCACAAAATGGACAACAGCCCTCGCGCAGCGCACTCGTTGGGTGACCGGGATCGCGCTGCAAGGCTGGGAGCGATTCGGTTGGGCCGGAACGCGGAGCGAAATCTATTGGCTTTGGCGGGATCGCAAGGGTCTGCTCGGCAATCCGCTCGCAGTCGTGGCGAATATCGTATTCCTCTACGGCTTGGCGACGGCAATGTGGAGCCGTATGACGCCGCTGGCGGTCGAACTCAGCTCGGTTACTCTTGCATTTCAGCTCGTGCGCGTAATCATCCGCATGGGCTGCGTGGCTCGCGTGTACGGGTTCGTATTTGCGCTTGGTGTACCGCTGCGCCTGCCTTACGCAAATGTGTTGAACGCAGCGGCGACCGTGAAGGCCGTGGCGCGCTACGCGAATGCGCGTATGCGGAGACTCCCACTACGTTGGATTAAAACCGAACATTCCTACCCAACGCGCGCCGCGCTGCTTTCACACAAGCGCCCGCTGGGAGAAATTCTTCAGGCGTTGGGCTATCTCAATGCAACCGCGCTGCAAGCTGCTTTGGCAGCCTGCCCGCCGGAAACGCGCTTGGGAGCGTTCCTGGTGGCAAAGGGCCAACTCCACGAACTAGATCTTTATGAAGCTCTTAGCCTGCAACAAGGTCTGCCGATCGCTCGGATTGAACTTGATGACGTTCCCCTGCACGTAGCGCGCGTGCTTCCAGAACGCATCGTTCGCCAATGGCGCGTGCTGCCATTCAAAATCGCCGATGGAAGCCTGTTACTCGCTAGCCCGGACTTACCGACACTCGCCATGACTTCGGCGCTTCGGCCCTTCACGGCGCTTGAAATTCGCTTTCACCTGCTCCCTCTGTCAGAGTACAAACAACTGGTCGACGCGTTACTCTAACCTCATGGCCGATCCCCTGTCGTTCGCCGCGCTGGCGGCGCGCGAAAACGCCCACGTGCCGTTTTCACACTTCCGCGTGGGTGCCGCCCTCGAAGATTCGAGCGGACGCGTGCACACCGGATGCAACGTTGAGAACGCAACTTACGGGCTCACCCTCTGCGCGGAACGAGTATCGTTGTTCAAAGCCATCTCCGAAGGCTCGCGCCACTTCCGGCGTATCGCTGTCGCGGCCGATAGAGAAAGCCTCACTCCCCCGTGCGGCGCCTGCCGGCAAATCCTATGGGAGTTCTGCGGTGACATAGAAATCACCTTGTTAAATCCCAGTGGCAAAACGGAAACCTTGCAGCTAAAAGACCTGTTCCCCAGGCCATTCGATGCGTCCTACCTTTAAGATTGTTCTACTGTCGTTCGCAACAATTGCGTGGGCTCAATCTCCCGCGCGCGTCGTTACGATTTGGAGCGCGCGCTGGGTAGTCACCATGGACCCGCAGCGCCGCGTGATCGAAAACGGGGCAGTGGCGGTCAGCGAGGATCACATCGTTGACGTGGGTCCGCGCGCCGAGATCGACCGCCGCTACACTGCGCAGCAACGGCTCGACCGCCCCGACGCTATACTTGCCCCGGGTTTGATCAATACTCATACCCACGCGGCCATGTCGCTATTTCGCGGGCTCGCCGACGACATGAATTTGCGCGACTGGCTGCAACACTTCATCTTCCCCGCGGAAGCGAAAAATGTAGACCGCGAATTCGTGCGCTGGGGCACGCGTTTGGCGGCTCTCGAAATGGCGCTCTCCGGGACCACTACCTTCGCGGATATGTATTATTTCGAGGACACCGTGGCGGAGGTCACCAAGCAGGCCGGCCTCCGCGGCATGTTAGGCGAAACCGTGATCGGCTTTGCAGCCCCCGATTACAAAACCCCGCAAGCCTCGCTCGCCGCCACGGAACAGTTCTTTAAGCAATACGCCAACGACCCGTTGATTGTGCCGGCCGTGGCGCCGCATGCCATCTACACCGTGCCGGACGATGTCCTCATCGCCACGCGTGCCTTGGCGAACCGCTATCAGAAACCCCTTGAAATTCATCTTGCGGAAACTAAAGCCGAGAACGACGAAGCTCTCGCTAAACGCAAGATGACACCCACGGCCGCGCTCGATTCCTTAGGCGTCCTCACCGGCTGGACTGTGGCCGCGCACGGCGTGTGGTTGAACGACGCCGATATGGCCATTCTCAAACACCGCGGCACCGGGCTGGCCCATAACCCGTCGAGCAACATGAAACTCGCCAGCGGTATCGCTCCGGTAGTCAAGATCCTCAGCCTCGGCATACCGATGGGGTTGGGCACCGATGGCGTGGCGGGCTCAAACAATGACCACGACATGATGGTGGAACTCGATTTGGCCGCGAAGCTTCAGAAGGTGGCCACTGGCGACCCGCGCGTTCTACCCGCGGTGCAGGCCTTCGAAATGGCCACCATTACAGGCGCCCGTGCGTTGCATATGGACAAACTGATCGGGTCCTTGGAAAACAACAAACGTGGCGACATGATCATCATCAGCCTGAACGCAGCCCACGCCGTTCCGCTCTATAACGTGTATTCGCAATTGGTGTACGCGCTTCAGGGTTCTGATGTCACGGACGTCATGGTGAACGGCCGCCCCATTGTGCGCGAGCGCAAGATGTTGACCCTCGACGCACGCCCCATCCTGCTTAAGGCCGCTGAGTATCAGGCGCAGGTCAAGAAGTCGTTAGCGATGCACTAGCGTTTTCCCCAGCCCCCGCCGCCCGGAGTTTCGATTCGCAATACATCGCCGGCCGCAACCTCGAAGCGCGTCTTCGCGGGTAGAACTTGCAACTTCCGGCTCCGTCGCAGCAACGTATTGCGTCCGGGCTTGCCTGCTGACCCGCCATTTAAACCATAAGGTCCGCGCACACGGCGGTCGGAGAGAATCGTCACCTCGGAGGATGTAAGAAAGCGGAACTCGCGAACGATGCCATTGCCTCCGCGATGTGCACCCGCCCCGCCCGAATTCTTGCGCACCTTGTAGCTTTCGATACGCACCGGGTACTGATGTTCGAACGCCTCTACCGGGGTGTTCCAGCTATTGGTCATGTGCGTGTGCGTGGCGCTGTAGCCCTCGCCCTTTGCGGACGCACCCATGCCGCCGGCGATAGTTTCATAATAAGCAAACGCTTCCCGGCCCACACCGCTCCCGCCGAAGCTCAAGTTGTTCATGGTGCCGCAGCTCGCCGCCGGGATACGATCCGGAGCAGCCTTGGCCAATGCGCCCAGAATCACATCGGTGATCCGCTGCGACGTCTCCACATTCCCTGCGGCCATCGCCGCCGGGGGCTTCGCGTTCACGATGCTTCCTTCCGGGGCGATGATCCGGATCGGACGCAAAATCCCCGATGTAAAAGGAATTTCCTCTGGAACCAGGCATCGAAATACATACATCGTAGCAGCGGTGGTTACCGCCAGATTGGCATTCACGGGAGCATCCACCTGCGCCGCAGACCCTGTAAAATCCACTACCGCCGAATCGCCTGCAAGGGTCACGGCCACGCGCACTGGAAAGAACTCGTCACGACGCTGTCCTTCCAGAACATCTTCGAAACGGTAGGTTCCAGACGGCAGCCCGCGCAGCGTTGCCCGCATCATTCGTTCGCTGTAGTTTCGCAAGCCACGCATGTTGCGATTGATCATGTCCTCGCCATACTTCGAGACCAATTCGCGCAGCCGCGTCTCACCGCGGCGAATCGACATCAACTGCGCCATCAAGTCGCCCTCACGCTCCACCGGCGTGCGCACATTCGCCAGTATTAAACCCAGCAGGTCGCGATCGATCTTCCCGGCGCGCTGAATCAGCACCGGCGGAATCCGCAAGCCTTCCTGATAGATCTCGCGAGCCAGCGGCATCGACCCTGGACTCATCCCGCCC
>JALYJH010000014.1 GCA_030775415.1 Acidobacteriota bacterium
CCCCTCCGTGCGCTGACGCCATCATCGCCGCCGGAATCAAAAAAGTTGTCGTAGCCATGCAGGACCCCAACCCGCAAGTCCACGGCTCCGGCCTCCGCGCCCTGCAAAACGCCGGGATCGAAGTGGAAATCGATTCCAGCTTCACTGCCCGCGCCGCCCATCTGAATGAGGCCTTCGTCCACTATATGCGGACCACTCGCCCCCTGGTAACCGTCAAAGCTGCCGTGACGCTAGACGGAAAAATTGGCGCGCCCGACGATAATCAAGGCTGGATCACCAGCGAGTCCGCGCGCGCCCACGTTCAAACCCTGCGCCACCATTCCGACGCCATCCTCACCGGCATCGGTACGGTGCTGGCCGACGATTGCCGCCTGACTGACCGCAGCGGCGAAGAACGCAGCCGGCCGCTCTTACGTATAGTTCTGGACTCTCTCCTGCGTATCCCCGCCGAATCGAAAATGGTCACCTCCGCGCGCGCCGACGTCCTGGTAGTGACCACGTCCGCCGCCTCCTCCGAACGCCGCCGCCGTCTCGAATCCAAAGGCGTGCGCGTGGAAGTCCTGGAAGGTTCCGACGGCCGCGTGGACCTGGACGCCGTAGTCGCCCTGCTCGCGCGGGAAAAGTATTTATCGCTGATGGTCGAAGCCGGCAGCCGCATTAACTGGACCGCCCTCGAATCCGGCATCGCCGACAAAATCTACTTCTACTACGCGCCGAAAATTCTTGGGGGTACCCAATCGTTACCGGTAGCCGGAGGCACTGGCCGCCGCCGCCGCTCCGACGCCATTCAGTTCCATGACGTGAAACTGCACCAAATCACCTCGAACGAATTCGCTGTAGAAGCCTACCTGGAAAATGTTCACCGGAATCATTGAAGAATTGGGAACCGTCGTCTCCGCCGGGAAACGGTTGGTGATTGAATGCCATACAGTGCTCTCCGACGCGAGCGAAGGCTCGAGCATCGCCGTCAACGGAGTCTGCCTGACTGCGCTCGATCTGACCCCGCGCTCCTTCGCCGCCGACTTGGCCCCCGAAACTCTCTCCCGCACCAACCTAGGCGACCTCGCACCGGCCGCGCGCGTGAATCTAGAACGTCCCGTTACCCCGGTCACGCGCTTGTCCGGCCACATTGTGCAAGGACACGTCGATGCTACCGCCGTCCTCACTGGTCTCGATCAATTAGGCGACGGCAACTGGTGGCTGAAGCTTCAAGTCCCCGCGGGGCTCGAACGCTACATGGTCCACAAAGGTTCCATCGCTATCGACGGCATCAGCCTGACCATCGCCGCGCTAGACGGCGCTACGCTCGGCGTAGCCATCATCCCCCACACCTACACCCACACCACGTTAAGCCGAGCCAAACTCGGCACCCGTCTGAACATCGAAGTGGATGTGCTGGCCAAGCACGTTGAAAAACTGCTTACTGGAACCGCGGCGCCACGACCATTCCCTCTTTAAGAGGTTTGTCCGAAGGCAGAGCCACCGCATCGCTCTCCGTCAACCCCTCCACCTCTGTGCGCGTAGTATTGGCAACCCCCAGCGTGATCTTCTTCCAGGTAAGCGTATTCCCGGCCAGCGCAAACACGCCCGCCTGCCCCAATTCCCGCCGCACCGCTTCTTTCGGAATCGTCAACGCGCCAGCCACTGTCTCGGTGTTGATCTCCACATTCACGTTGGTCCCCGGCAGCAGTTCATTGTGAGGATTATCGATCACGCACAACACCTCGCCTACCTGCCGCGTGCCCAGGGCCTCGATCTGCGTGGGAGTCTTATCCACCACACCCTTCCACTGCTTCCCCGGCACCGCGTCCCAGGTGATCACCACTGCTTTGCCGCGCGCGACGCGCCCCAGATCCGGCTCGTCAACGAAAACCTTTACACGCACCCGATCCAGTTGGCCGATCGCGGCCACGAAATCCCCCGCGCTCAAATACGCACCCGGTTTCAGGTCGAACTGATAAACCGTTCCCGCGATGGGCGCGCGCACCACGCTCTTGCGAATCCGCTCCTCGGCGAGAGCCACAGCCGACTCCGCGTCCTTCATCCGCGCCTCCGCCGCCGAACGATCCTGCGGAGCCACCAGTGCCTCCCGCCGCTGTTCCAGGGAATGAATCTGTGTCTGTGCGCGCTCCACCTTGTCCTTCGCTTGCGATACTTCAAAAGCCGTTGCCGCCTGCTTAGCCTGCAAACGGACCAGAGTGTCGTATTCTTTCTGCGCCGCCGCCAGTTCCAATCTCTCGCGATCCACCTCGCCCGCGATTGTGCTCAAATCCGTCGTCCGCCCACCGCGCGCAATCACGTCCAGCTCCGCCTTCACCTGGCTCACCCGCGCCTGCGCCGACACTAACTCCGCCCGCGCCTCGGCCGAGTCCAATTCGATCAGCGCCGCTCCCGCCGTCACGTGGGCCCCGCGCTGCACCATGATGCTCGTCACCGGGCCATCGCGCTCCGCCCGCGCTTCGGCCCACTCGATCGGCTCGATCTTCCCGTTGGTAGGCACCGTGCTGGCGATAGGCTCCCTCACCACGTGCGCAAACACCAACTCCGGAGGCTGATTGCGCAAGGTGACCGCATACCATACGCCACCCGCGGCCATCGCCAACACCACTAACAACAGCAAATGCCGCAATTTCACTGGCGCCTCGCACTGTAGTCGAACAGAAGCTGCCATTCCGCCCGCTGGATCTCACGTGCGGCTCTTTCCTGCGTCGACCCTGGCTGCAGCCGCGCCCGCTCGCAAAACTGCACGAAGGCGTAGGGATCCCATTGCCCAATGCCGAACTCCGCTTCCCGATGCTGCCTTAGAATTTCCTTCGCCGCTGCCGCCAATTCCGTATACACCGCGTGCTGCCCCACGCGACGGAACCAATAAGCGGCGTTTCCGGGGTCCGGCTCCTGGCGATGCAGAATCGCGTGCCAGAACTCGCCCTCATGCGTCCGCGGATTCTCAATCAAGTGATGCGCCTCTTCGAAACACGAAAAATACAGCCATAGCCCCGCCATCGCCGCCGCCGGATCATGCGCGTTCGGGAACAAATCCCCTGGCTTGCGTGCTCCCAAAGCCTTCCGAGCCTCCTCGGAAGTACACGGTCCGCACACCAGCGGCGCGCAACGTTGTCCGTTCTGATCCATGGCGAGAATGCGCGCGACCTCAGGTCCGTATTTCTTTGGATCGAAGTCCATGCGTCGGCAAGTCCAACCATTATTGTAAGGGGTATCGTAGAGGTTGGCGGCGAAATCGGCACTGGTGCTTTCCGGAGGCGGCATGTTCGGCGCATGGCAGGCCGGAGCCTGGCGCGTCCTCGCCCTCACTTTCAAACCCGACCTGGTCGTGGGAGCCTCCGTCGGCTCCCTCAATGGCTACGCCATCGCCTCCGGCTGGACCCCTGAGGAACTCTGTAACTGGTGGATGCAGCCCGGCGTGGCCGGCTTCAAATCCCTTCCGGAGACAGCGCGCAAACTAACCGCCGCTCGTCCTTTGCAACTCGAATACGCCGTCGTACTCACCGATATGTTTCGGCTGAAGCCGCGTACCTTTCGAGCGCCGATACGCGCCGAACATCTTCTTGCCTCCTGCGCCGTTCCCGGAGCCATCCGCCCGCAGCGCATCGACGGGCGCTGGTACTTGGACGGCGGCCTGCTAAATCCGCTCCCCGCGTGGGCTGCCGTAGAATTGGGCGCCACCCGGATCATAGCTCTGAACGTCCTCGCGGAATTTCCCTCGCCACTACTGCGCCCCTTCCAGAAATCCTTCCGCTTCTGCTTCGGCCACAACCCTCCGCTGCCGCCGGGCGTCGAATTAACTACTCTTGTCCCCCAGTCGCCACTCGGGTCCTTGCATGACGCACTCTATTGGAGCCCGGAAAACACCGCCCGCTGGATCGCTCAAGGCGCCGCCGCTGCGACAGGATATACTGAATCCAGTCCCACAGTCTGGGTTGATGAAAAACGCAGCTAGATATGTTGAATTCTGGAGGTTATCCGATGAAACGCATCGCAACGATTTTTCTTGGCGTGCTGGCCCTTTCCGCCGCCGCGCTCGCGCAAGACCAAGCCGCCATTGATAAGGCCCTATTAGCCGCTCCCGGCAATACTAAAGCCAATGCCGGAGTCATCAAATGGAAGGCCGATGGCACCTATGAAACTCTAAAAAAAGGCACCAGCACGCTTGTCTGCTACGACAAATCCGGGCAGCCCAACCAGCCCGCTTTCATCGTTGAATGCACCAATGTGGGCAATTTGCCGCGCGCCGCTCAGAATATGAAGATTGAAGCCACGGGCGACAAGGCCACCGTGCAAGCCGCCTTTGAGGCCGCCGAAAAAGACGGTACCCGCGTGAAGCCCGAATTCGGATCCGTCTGGTATCATTTCATGGGTCCCGACCAGGAACACGCCCGCACCCACATGACCATCGCCGTTCCCGGAGCCACCGCGCAGTCGCTCGGCTTGCCGGATAATAACAAGTCCGGCGGCGTCTGGATCATGAACCCAGGCACCTCCACCGCGCACCTGATGACCCCCGGCGAATAGCCTCGTCTGGAGGGCGCCGCGTCCGAATTATGAAACCTTTCCTGCTAGGTCTGGTCGCGACGGTGCTTATCGCCGTCGCGGCCAGCCAGCAATCCTTCACCGGAGTGATCACCGACAGCATGTGCGCCCGCGGCGATCATTCCCACATGCAAATGGGGGCGAACGACGGGGAGTGCACCATTGCCTGCGTGCAGATCCATGACGCCAGCTATGTTCTCTTCGACGGCAAGGAAGTCTATACGCTGAGCGACCAGAAGACCCCCGAAAAGTTCGCTGGCCAGAAGGTAACCGTCAAAGGCACTCTGAACGCCAATACCAAGACTATCCTGGTAGATTCAATTGCCGCCGCGAAATAAGAAGCTCCAGCCCACCTTCCGCCCGCATAAAAACATTTCCATCTCAAATTGTTTTGAGCGATAATAAACCACAGCCATGCCCAGCTATCGTATCCACCGCCTGAAAGATCACCTGCAGCAGTCCTTCCGCCTGGCGCCCCACGTCAGCGGTACGGCCCATGTTAAGCCGCGTGACTATGAGCCCGGAGAGTCGATAGACGCCCCCACGCCGTACGCCGCTTTCTTCGTCCTCAAAGACACTGAGGGGCCCTTGCTCCCCGGCGACCTTCTCGAAGCCGAAAACGGAGCCCTGCGCATTTACAAGTTCGTCGGCTTCGAAGAGGCCCAATGGCTGCTTCCCGAATCTAAACCGGACACCAACGCCGAACCAGTACTCGCCACTTCCACCGGGGCATAAAACCGCGCGCGACAGCGCTACACTAGTTTCATAAATGGATGGAAGTAACGGGCTTGAGACTCGTATTAACTCATTCGCCTTGGTGTCGTATCTCGAAGGACCGCTGGCCGCTTTGCTGGATCAAATCCGGCACGATTTCGCGCCGGATTCCCGCGCCAAAGCTCATTTAACGATCCTTCCCCCGCGCCCCTTGGCATCCTTCGGCAGCCCTACAGCCGTGGCACAAGCCCTACAGCAGCTCCAGGGCCGCTTGCAGGATTTCGCGCCCTTCAATGTCGAGTTGGGAGACATCGAAGTCTTCCCCGAGACCCATGTGATTTATGTGTCCATCAAACACGGTTTCGAAGAATTAGAACGCGTACACGACGCGTTGAATGGGGGGTGCCTGTCGTGCAAGGAGCCCCATTCTTATCACCCCCACGTAACGGTGGTGCAGGAACTCGCGCCAGTTGACGTCCTCAACGCCGCGCAATTTGCCCGCTGGCGCTGGAGCGAATTCAAGCATTCCCGCAAGGTTCGCGTCGACCGCCTCACCTTCGTTCAAAACAATCAAGAAAACTACTGGACTGACCTGGCCATGCTGGACCTGGGCAGCCCTGTCCCTCGCCATGCCTGAAATCAATATTCGACAAGCGACCGCGTCCGATGCCCCCGCTGCCGGCCTGATCTGCTATCAAGCCTTCCACGACATCAACACCGCTCACAATTTCCCGCCGGATATTCCGACGCCCGAAGCCGGCGTCAATCTGCTGACCATGATGTTTTCTCATCCCGGAGTCTACTGCGTAGTGGCCGAGGCCGGTGGCCGGATTATCGGCAGTAATTGCCTGGATGAACGCTCGCCTATCGCTGGAATCGGCCCCATTACTGTTGAAACGAGCGCCCAGAACGCCGGAGCCGGACGTAAGCTGATGGAGGCCGTAATCGAGCGCTCGCAGGCGCGCAAATTTATGGGAGTCCGCTTGCTTCAGGCCGCCTTCCACAACCGGTCGCTCTCGCTCTACACCAAGCTCGGCTTCGACACTCGGGAGCCTATCTCCACCATGTCCGGCCCGGCTATTCGCAAGACGATCGATGGCTTTCACGTCCGTCCCGCATGCAAGGCGGATCTGGAAGCCTGCAACCGCCTTTCGCGCAAAATTCACGGCCATGACCGCGGAGGCGAACTGGCGGATGCCAGCGATCAGGGCACAGCCAAGGTGGTGGAACGCGCCGGCCGGATCACCGGCTACTCATCATCGATGGCCTTCTTTGGACACTCCATGGGCGAAACCGTCGAAGATCTCAAAGCTCTGATTTCGACGGCCGACTCCTTCGGCGGCCCTGGCATCCTGGTCCCCACCCGTAACGCCGCGCTCTTCCGCTGGTGCCTCGAAAACGGCCTCCGGGTGGTACACCCCATGACGCTCATGTCCATGGGTATATATCAAGAGCCCACGGGTTCCTACCTGCCGTCCATCCTTTATTGATGAGGGAAGGCGTATGCGCCTCCTAAAACATCTCCAATTGTCCTGCCGCCTTCTCCGTCTTTACAGCCCTTCCCAACTTGGACCGGCTCCCAATCACGCCCACTACCTGCACCTCCCGCAACGCCACCCGCGGCACAAAGATCCTCTGATTCTGAAAACTTGGATCCGGCGGCGTAATAAAGAAGCCATTGGGCTCCAGCAGCATCAAGTTGTTAGGCAGCATCCCTTCCGTCGAATCGTTATCTAAAAATACCAAACGAACCCAGAGCCCTGGAGCCTTCGGGCGGCTGGCGAAGGAACGATGCTGCCTCCAGGTATCCCCACCGTCGAAATCTCGAACAAAACAAACAGCCTTGATCTCCGAGTAGGGAAATCGCAGCAGCGTCCCTGCGGGAGTGAGCAATTCGACAGCATTCTCCGCAAATCCTCCCGGAGTCTGCACGAATCCCTGCACCGATTCGCGCTCAAAGCGCGTCACGAACACCTTTTTATTGGTCGTTAGAGCCACTTACAAGTCTTTTTTTGCGCTTTTCCTTCCAAACAATTTTGCAAGTATTGTATCATTGGCACAATGCAAGCGACGGTGACCCCGTTTAGGCCGCTTGCTCCAAGCATCCAGGCCTATCTCAATTTCTGCCGGGTCGAAAAAGGTCTGGCGGCTAACTCTTTGCATTCTTATAAACTTGATCTCGAAAGACTTAGCGAATGGGCAGGTAAGCCCGTGACCGACATCCGGGCGGCGGATCTGTCGAATTATGTCGAATCCCTATACGGCCGGGGGCTGTCAGCGCGTTCTATCGCCCGCCATATCACCACTTTACGCAACTTCTATCGCTTTCTGATGCAGGAGGGGCAAGTCATCGAGGACCCCACCGCGTTCCTCAAGCAGCCGCGCCAATGGACCACCCTGCCTAAATACCTGAACCGGGAAGAGTTAGAGCGCCTGATCGCCGCCCCGCCTGTGGAAAAACCCACGGGCGTGCGGGATCAGGCCATGCTCAACTTGCTCTACGCCACCGGCCTCCGTGTTTCCGAATTTTGCCGCCTTCCACTCGCTGCGGTCGAACGGCAAATGGGAGTCCTGCGCGTCACGGGCAAGGGCAATAAGCAGCGGATCGTGCCCTTTGGGGAAGTGGCCGGCCTGGCGCTCGACCGGTATATAGGCGACGCCCGCCCCCGGCTTTTGAGGGGCCGCGCGAGTAAGTATTTATTTATAACCGCGCGCGGAGGCGCAATGACGCGCCAGTCTTTTTGGAAACTGTTGTGCGGTTACGGATTGAAAGCGGGGATTAAGCGAACGTTGACGCCGCACGTTATACGGCACAGTTTCGCCACCCATTTGGTGGAAGGCGGCGCCGATTTGCGCAGCGTCCAGATCATGTTGGGCCACGCCGACATTTCTACCACGCAAATTTACACGCACGTCGCACAGCGGCGCTTGCGTGAGGTCATTGAGCAACATCATCCCCGGGCCTAATGGCCGGGCAAGGGAATTGAGGGCAGGAGCGAATGGGCGATTACATGTTTATGCTGGAGAGCCACCTGAGCGCCGGCCAGTATCGCGTGGTCGGGCAGATGCGGGAGCTCGCCGCAGAAGCTGGCGCCAGCGTATTCCTGACCGGCGGCGCGATGCGCGATACGCTCGGCGGCTTCCCGGTCCGCGACCTGGATTTCACGGTGGAGGGCAGCGCTCTCAAACTCGCCAAACTGGCTGAGAAAAAGTTCGGCGCCAAAATCGTTTCGACGGATGACCACTTGAAGTGCGCCGATCTCCTGTTCCCGGGCGGCATCACCGCCGAGATCGGCAGCGCTCACAAAGAGACCTTCGCCAAATCGGGCGCGCGTCCGCACATCGCCCCGGCTACCATCCATGAGGACCTCCGCTGCCGCGATTTCACCGTTAATGCCATCGCCCTTTCACTAAACAAAGCTTCTTTAGGATTGCTGATCGATCCCACGAACGGCATCGGCGACATCGAACGCAAAGAATTGCGTACCATCCACAATTACTCCTTCTACGACGCCCCCGAGCGCATGCTGCGCCTGATCCGTTTCAAGGCGCGCCTGGGCTACGCCGTCGATGAACGCACCCGCGCCCATTACGAAAACGCCCGCGAAGCCGAAATGCTGAGCAAAATCACCACGGAAGAATTGGGCGCAGAGCTGCGCAAAATGGCCGAGGAATGCAATGCCGGCGACTTGATTGAGGGCCTGGAACAGGAAAAGCTTCTGGACCTGTATTCGCCCGCGCTGAGCAGCGCCAAGACTAATCTGCCGACGTTTCAGAAACTACAAAAAGCCCGCCAGATGGCTCCGCTAGGGGTCGAATTCAAGATCCAACCCTTGCCGCTATTTCTGAATGTTCTCTTCGAAAAACTCAATGCCAAGGAACGCGCTGATCTCATCAAGCAAGCCGGACTGACTAAAGCCGAAATCACCGCCTCGCAAAAGCTAGAAGGCGTGGCGAAAAAACTGGAGCGCGATTTGAAGAGCGCCAAACTTCAGAAGGCCTCGCAGCTCTATCAAGCGATGGTAAACGCACCCGGCGAAGCCGTAATGTACCTGGTGCTGCACTCGCAACAACGCATCGTGCAGGACCGCATCAAGAATTACTTCCAGAAACACTTGCCGGCATCGCTCGAGATTACCAGCGAAGTAGTAGCCGCCACTGGCGTGGCCCTCGAATCTCCTAAATTCCAAAAGACCAAAGAGCAGATGATACTGGCGCGGCTCGACGGCCGCCCCAAGAAGGTCGCGCCCGAGCCCGAGCCAGCGCCCGCGCCGCCCATGTCCAGTTTCGCGCGCGGACCCAGCGTGCGCCACACACGCTAGCGTCTGCACTTTTTGCCGTTTCCAGCCGATGTGTCAGGTATGGAAGCTCCCCAGTCCGCCGTACAGGGTATGCGCGAGGCGCGCGCGCAGCGCCAGACCATTATTTCCGCTCTGTATCAACAGCGCCGGCTCCATCCTGGCCAGCCGGGCATTACCCTCGGCGACATGGAGCAGACGCTCAAGATTTCCAAAGTGGAATTGGAATTCAGCCTTTGGTACCTGACCGAAGGCCTGTTCGTGAAGCGCACCGACAACGGTACTCACTCGATTACTCTAAAGGGCGTGGACCTCGCTGAAGACATGATTGAACGCCTGCCAGTCTAAAATAGAGTTGGTGTTTGAAGAATCCATCACGCGAAGGCGCGCGCTGGTCATCGCACCGCTCGCTGCCGGCGGGTGCGCAGTTCTTCTGTTACGCCCCCAAAGCAACGACTCTAACGTCGACGTCAGGATCGTAGAATTTGAGGACAGCGGCCGCAAGCTCGCCGCCGTCTTCCACAAGAAGGTCGCCCATGCCGACAACGTCTGGCGCCGCCAACTCACCTCGCAGCAATATTGGTCCGCTCGCCGCGGCACCACCGACACCCCCTTCACCGGCACCTATTATCGATCCGTAGCCACGGGCCTCTACCGCTGCGTCTGCTGCGGCAACGCGCTCTTCAGCTCCGCCACCAAGTTCGACTCCGCCACCGGCTGGCCCAGCTACACTTCGCCAGTGGCTGCCGAAAACATTTACACCCAGCCGGACAACAGTTTGCTGATGCACCGCACGGAAGTTCTCTGCCGCCTGTGCGACGCCCACCTGGGCCACGTGTTTGACGACGGTCCACCGCCCACGGGACTACGCTATTGCATCAACGAATCGGCACTGCGTTTTATCTCCTCATAGTTGCCGGCCCATGGCCGATGACGCTCCTTAGGAGGACGTGTGCCCTCAGATTCCGAAAGACGTCAGCATCCCCGTTTGCCCGCGAGCAAAACACAGGCCGCCCTTCTGATCAATGGCTCGACTGGAAAGCTAGTAGATTTTAGCAGCGGTGGCCTGCGCGTCGAGCTGTCGCAGTCGCTCACGGTGGGGGCTAGGGTGGAGATCAGCGGCGAGATTGAAGGCGGATCGGTGCGGCTTCCGGTCGGGGGCCGCTGCCAGGTGCGTTGGTGCGCGGAAGTAGGGCAAGGGGTCTATCATGCCGGATTATCCTTCGAAAAAAGCTCCGATGTTCCCCGCGGCGCCGCTGAAATGCTGGGTAATGGGGCTGACCATTACGAAACCCTGCAAGTCAGCCGCCGCGCCGATGGCGAGACCATCCGGCGCGTGTATCATCTGATGGCGCAGCGCTATCATCCTGACAATCACGAAACCGGCAGCGATGAACTCTTCCGCCAGGTGGTGAAGGCGTATGAAGTCCTAAGCGACCCTGCCCGCCGCGCCGCCTTCGACGTACAACTCGCCTCGCACGATCAAGCGCGCCTGCACCTCTTTGAGAACTGGCAAAGCTCACGCGGCGTGCAGTCAGAAGTCCTCAAGCGCCAGGCAATATTGCGCCTGCTCTACAACAAGCGCTTCACCGATGGCGATCAACCCTGGATCATCCTCCGCGATTTCGAAAATCTGATGGGCTGTCCCCGCGAGCATCTGGAGTTCAGCTTCTGGGTCCTCCGCGAAAATAAACTCGTCACCCGCGGCGACAATGCCCGCTACGAAATTACCTATCAAGGAGTCGCCGCCGTTGAAGCCGAAGAAACCAGCGGCCAAGCCGCCGCCATCCATCCGCTCCTCACCGCGCCCGCACGCCCCAGCTAGAATCAGAACGTGAAAACATTCTTTATCGGCATGATCCTCGGCTGGATCATCCTGCCCGTGATCGGATTCCTCTACCTTCGCTTTGGCTACGTCCCGGTAGCCGTCAACGGCCCCGTGATCCCCTTCGAAGAACTTCTCGCCGGCGCCGCCGTCCAGGCCAAAATTGCACGCGAGGCGCCCACTAAAGCCGCCTTCCCCGCAAGCGACGAGAATCTGGCGGCCGGCGCGAAAGTCTATCGCGAACAATGCGTCGAGTGCCACGGCCAGCCCGGCTCCGCCCCATCAAATGCTGCGAAAGGCATGTATCCTCCTCCGCCCCAATTTTTCGACCGTAAGGTCATGGGCAACGATCCCGTCGGCCAGAATTATTGGATTGTGGCCAATGGCATCCGCTTAACGGGTATGCCCGGCTACCGCGAGTCTTTGAGCGAACTCCAGCTTTGGCAGGTCAGCCAGTACCTGTCAAACCGCGGCAATCTCCCCAGCTCCGCGAAGTAAAGCGGAGTCAAAGGGATACGCTTCATGGGAAACAGTATTCAATAATCAGTAGAATTCGCGCCTCCGCCCCAATAAGTGCCATAATATCAATCAGAAAGGTGTTCGAAGGGATCGGTTCTCCGCTTGCAAGAGAATTGCGCGGATAGGTGCGTGAGACTGCATGAAGGAACTGCGGCAACAGCTCGTCAGTGCGCTGCTGGTGATCATCACGGTCGCCGCGGTGGTAGCTGCCGCCATCAACCTTCAACAGCAAAACAAGTTTCACCTGCCTGACGACGGTGTGACATGGCTCGACCAAAGCCAGGGCCACGGCCAGAATTCAGCAGTGGTCGCGGTTTTTGTAGCTTCCGGGAGCCCCGGTGAAAAAGCCGGAGTGCATAAAGGCGACCGCCTGGTCTCAATCGCCAATTTCACCATCGAGCGCGCGCTCGATGTCACCGCCGTACTGGCGCGCCTCGGCTCCTGGAAAAAAGTCGAATATAAAATTCTGCACAACGGCATCGAGGTGCCGAGCAACGTCATCATCGGCGAGGCCGAGCGCGATTCCACCATCTTCTACCAATACGCGGTCGGCGCCGTGTACCTAGCCATAGGGCTCTTCGTATATTTCCGCCGCGGCAGTGCCCCGCGCGCCTTGCACTTCTTCATCTTGTGCGTGACCAGCTTCATCTTGTTCACCTTCCACTACTCCGGCAAGCTGAACAATTTCGACAAGGTAGTCTACCTCGGGAATCTGGTAGCAGGTTTCCTGGCGCCCACTCTGTTTTTGCATTTCTGCTGCGTGTTCCCCGAGCCGCAACGCTGGATTCGCAAACGCGGCGTCGCGCTTCTGCTGTATGTGCCCGGCCTCGTCTTGCTCGCCGCCCACCTCGCGTTCGTCTATGGCTGGATGACTTCCGCTGTACCGATCCTCGAAGTCCGCTGGCTGCTCGATCGCGTCTGGCTAGGCTTTCTCTGCGCCATGTACCTGGCGGGAGCAGCCGTTTTGACTGCGCAATTGCGCCATGCCGACGACCCTGTAGTGCGCCGTCAATTGACTTGGCTGCGCAATGGCGCGGTAGCTGGCATTGTGCCCTTCGCCGCGATTTACGTCGTGCCGTACTTAATGGGCGTGGCCCCCACGCATGCGATGAATCTGGCCGTACTCTCGCTTCCTCTGATCCCGCTCACCTGGGCGTATGCGATTCTGCGCTACCGCCTGATGGACGTCGACATCATTTTCCAGGAAGGCTATGTATACACGCTCGCCACGCTGTGCGTTCTGGGCATCTTCTATAGCGTGATCTTCTCGGTGAGCAAGACTGGCGACCTCAGCGGTACCGCGATGGTGGCGCTGATTCTGATCGCCGCCTTTGTTTTCCAACCCATCCGCAAATGGATTCAGGAACAACTTGACCGCTATTATTTCTACAAAGACCGCTACGATTATCGCCGTACCTTGATCGAATTCGCGCGTGAACTGGGCTCGCCCGCCGACATGGGCGAAATGCTCGAAAGTGTAGCCGACCGCCTGATCCGCACGCTCGGCATTCGTCACGTGGCTTTTTTTGTTTGGAATGAAGCCGAGGAAGCATTCCACTTGGAATTAGCCAGCAACCGCGATGGCCGTAAAACCGACAGTGTTCCCTACGGCCTGGATCTCAGCTTTCTGACGCCCCATCCCGCCAAGCCATACTTGTTTTTCGAGCGCACCCGCAACTTGCTCGATGTCGTCTCGCACGACTGGCCAGCGGGAGTGCGGCGGTCCATCAAAGAACTGGAACTCACCTATTACCTGCCCTGCGCCGCGCGAGGCCGCACCATCGGTTACCTGGGCGTGAGCCGCACCGAGAGCGGCGATTTTCTATCGAGCGACGACGTTGAACTCCTGGTCACGCTTTCAAGCTACGTAGGGATTGCCGTGGACAACGCCATGCTTTACCGCTCGTTGGCCGGTAAAGTCGAAGAGTTCGAGCGGCTGAAGGAATTCTCGGAGAATATCGTGGAATCGATCCACGTCGGCATTCTGGCCGCCGATCTCGACGATCGCGTCGATAGCTGGAACTCGCAGATTGAACGCCTCACGGGCATCTCGCGCAGCGAAGCCATAGGGCGCAAACTCAGTGAACTGCTGCCCGCCGAACTATGCGATGAACTGGACCCGGCACGCGCCACTGGCAGCATCCATAACATCTATAAATTCGTTATGCGTCCCCGCGCCGCGGATCAAGAGGCCGTCACCCTCAACATCGCCGCCGCGCCGCTAATTGCACGTGATGGAGCCCGCATCGGCCGCTTGATCATCTTCGAAGACATCACCGACCGCGCCGAACTCGAGCGCCGCCTAGTCCAGGCTGACAAGCTCAGCTCCATTGGCCTGCTGGCCGCCGGCGTAGCCCACGAAGTGAACACCCCGCTAGCGGTGATCTCGACGTACGCGCAAATGCTAGCGAAACAAATTTCCGGTGACAGCGAAAAAGCCCCTCTGCTGGAAAAAATCGCCAAGCAAACCTTCCGCGCCAGCGAAATCGTAAACTCGCTACTGAACTTCTCGCGTACCTCCACTACCGAATTCGCGGCAGTCGACCTGAATAAAGTCATCAACGAAACGGTGAGCCTGCTGGAACACCAACTTGGTAAAGCGCGCATTGAAGTCAAGCTGGCGCTCGACGAAAAACTGCCGCGCATCAAAGGCAACCCCGGTAAATTGCAGCAGGTGTTTCTCAATTTGTTCCTCAACGCCCGCGATGCGATGGAAAATGGTGGCACTCTCGCCATTAAGACCGCGTGCTCCGAAGACCGTCAAGTGCGCGTGACCGTGGCTGATTCCGGCGCCGGTATCTCCGCCGAAAACCTGACGCGGATCTTCGACCCCTTCTTCACCACCAAAGCCGCCAAAAAAGGCACCGGCTTGGGACTCTCCGTCAGCTACGGCATCGTCAAGGAACACGGCGGCGAAATCGAAGTCGCCAGTGAATGGGGGGCCGGCACACGCTTCGAATTATCCTTCCCCGAGCCCGCGCCCGAAACCAGACCCGCTCCCCGGCCCGCCAGGACCTGGTCCGAACCAGCGCCAGTGCAGGCGATTTCAACATCCTCTGTAAGTGTCGTAGCCTCTCCGAGCGAAGCCGTGGCACGATCGAATAACATCATCCATTAATGGCCAGCACTCTTCCCGATCTTCCGCCCGATGTCGCGACGCCGGAATCTATCCACGGCCACATACTGGTCATCGACGACGAGCCGGATATCCGCGAAAGCCTGGAGGTCCTTCTCTCTTCGGAAGGTTACCGCGTCGAGCTAGCCGGCAACGCCAGCGAAGGCCTCAAGCGCCTGGAGTCTTCCACCTTCGACTTGGTCCTGCTGGATCTGATGATGCCCGACAAAAGCGGCATGGAAGTGCTTGAAGAAATCCGCGCGCGTGACCGCGAGACGCCGGTTTTTCTGATCACCGCGTACGGCTCCGTCGAAGTCGCCGTCACCGCCCTGAAACGCGGCGCAAACGACTATTTTTCCAAGCCTTGGGATAACGAAAAACTTCTGATCGAGATCGACCGCATGATCTCGAAACGCCGTCTGGAGCGCGAAAACACCGAGCTCAAGCGCGCTCTCCGCCAGCGCTACAGCTTCCCCAACATCGTCGGCAAAAGCGAGCGCATGCTCAAGATCCTCGATCTGGTCGGCCAAGTCGCCGCCTCCCGTGCCACCATACTCATTACCGGCGAAACCGGCACTGGCAAGGAGCTCATTGCCAATGCCATACACGCCTACTCGGTGCGAGCGGAGCACCCCTTTGTCCCCGTACACTCCGGCTCTGTGCCCCCCGACCTGCTCGAATCCGCCCTATTCGGCCACGTTAAGGGAGCCTTCACCGGAGCTGTTGCCTCCCGCAAAGGCTATTTCGAAACCGCCAACCGGGGAACGATTTTCTTTGACGAAATCGGAACCATCTCGCTCGAGACGCAAACCAAACTCCTGCGCGTGATTCAAGAGCGCGAGTTCATGCCGTTGGGCTCCACCGAAAATATCCGCGTTGACGTCCGCATTGTAGCTGCAACTAACGCTGACCTAAAGAAGCTAGTGGAAGAAGGCCGCTTCCGGGAAGACCTCTACTACCGGCTAAACGTCATCAACCTCGCACTCCCGCCACTGCGTGAGCGCAAAGAAGACATCCCGGCGCTGGTCGATCACTTCTTTACTAAATATTGCCGCGAGAACGACAAGCTGCTCGACGAAGGCGGCCGCTCGCGCCTCACGTTCGAAGCAGACGCCATGCAGATCCTCATGGACCATTCCTGGCCCGGCAACGTGCGCGAACTGGAAAATGTGGTCGAGCGCGCCGTGGTGCTGGCGTCACAAACCCCAGTGGCCGTGGACGTCCTCCCCGAACACTTACTCGAATCCAAAGGCCTCCGCATCCGCCGCGACGAAAGTGGACGCCTCCCCTCCGACGCCTCGCTCTTCGAAATCGTCGCCGACTACGAACGCCGTAAAATCATCGAACAACTCGAAGCCTCCGATGGAAGCCAGACCGCTGCCGCTGAAGCGCTGCGCATTCCACTTTCGACACTCAACCAAAAGATCAAGCGCTTGAATATCGATGTGCGCAAGCGCTCCGGCGCGTAGAACTCAACCGTTTTATTTTTGAATCGCGACTAAGCAATTGCCCTTAGTGCTTGTTTGATGTTACGACCCGGTATCCGTGACACCATCCATTCTTTCTGTCGATTAAACACGTTGCGGGCGCAGCCGACTGTATTTACGTGCTCGAGTTGGGCCACCCTAGGGTGAATTACCAATTGGATACCCCCGGCCGGCTCGCTATACTTCTTGAGAAACCGGAATCGATGGAGGGATATGAAGTCCAGATTTTCGCTGGCTGCGGCCAGCCTGTTCGCCCTTGGTGCATTCACCGCTCCGCTAGCCACGGCAGACCAAAACGAAACGTACCATGGCGCGGGCTCATCCGTTCACCCCGACGGGCGCGGTAATCGTACCCGCCAAGAGTCACCGCGCGGCCCTGCGAGTAACGGCTCCGTAGTCACAGGCAA
>JALYJH010000015.1 GCA_030775415.1 Acidobacteriota bacterium
GCCTTCGAGCTCCCCGAAGATGGCGTCGACAGCGCCGTGACAGATCACAAAAGCGCCCTGCAGGAAATGGCCCAGGCCTTGAAGTTGCCGCCCCCGCGCTACCTGATCGTAACCGAAGACGGCCCCGAACATTCCAAAACTTTCACGGTTGAAGTTCGCGTAGGAAAAGATTGGGTGAGCCAGGCCCAGGGTTTGTCTAAAAAGAGCGCCGGCCAAAAAGCCGCCCAGCAGGTCTTGCAGCAGTTAAGCGAATGGGGCCGCTAATCCACCGCCCCTCTCCACGTATTTCCCTTCTCATCGCGTAACGTAACCACTGCCCCGCTTGAAATCCCCGTAAGCGTCTTCCCCTTGCCGTCGCGAAATCGATACACGATAGAGTTGTCCGCAATCGTCTCCGCTGACCCCAGCCAGATGTTCCCGTACTCGTCCTTCAGCTTAATAAAATCCCCATGTCCGTATCCCGAAACTCGAGTCTTGGTTTTCTCTTCCTGAAGGTTGAAGAACCCGCCCGCCTGCCGATTCTTCTTTCGTGTACTGCTGACCATTTTGGAGACTCCCGAGTACGAGTGTGCGCCCGGTACCATGCCGTTGCGATAAGGCGAACGGCCTAGCTGGCCCGTGCGTTTATCCTAGAATTCATGCGCGCCCTCTTGCAGCGAGTCAGCCACGCACGAGTCACAGTCGACGGTTCCCTAGTGGGCGAAATCGGCCCTGGCCTCCTGGTCCTGCTAGGCGTTGCCAAGCCCGATGATGCCGCTAATGCCGAATTTCTGCTCGATAAAATCCTCAACCTGCGCGTCTTCCCCGACGCCGCGGGTAAAATGAACCTCAGCCTACTCGACACCGCCGGCGAGTTGCTGGTCGTCTCGCAGTTCACCCTCTACGCGGATTGCCGCAAAGGCCGCCGCCCCGGCTTCGATGCCGCCGCCTCCGCCGAGCACGCCCGCACCCTTTACGAATTGTTCGTCGCCCAGGCGCGCCTCAGCGGCCTGCGCGTCGAAACCGGACTTTTCCAAGCCCACATGGAAGTCGCGCTGGTGAACGACGGCCCGGTTACGCTGATGCTGGAGACGGAAGCCGCGTCCTTGCTACGCTTGTCAGAGTGATCCTCGGTTCCGGCGTCGACCTCTGTGAAGTCCCGCGCATCGAAGCCGCCATCGCGCGCTACGGCCGCCGTTTTTTGGAACGCATCTACACGCCCCGGGAAATCGCCTACGCCGACCGCAAGGCCAACCGCTTCGAACGATACGCCGCCCGTTTCGCCGCGAAAGAGGCCGGGATGAAAGCGCTCGGCACCGGCTGGCACGGCGTCGCCTGGCGCGATTTCGAAGTCATGAATCTCCCCTCCGGCCGCCCCACCCTGCACTTCCACGGCCGCGCCGCCGAGATCGCCGCAAGGATGGGCGTCAAGCACGTGGCCCTCTCCATCACCCACACCCGGGAGCAAGCGCTCGCCATGGTGATCCTGGAAAACGAAGTATGACCATCCAAGTCGAGAACACCGGCCCTGGCGTTTACCAAGTCACCGTTGTTGACGGCGCCACCACGCGGCACACCGTGACTCTTACGCCGGAATATTTGCAGAAATTGACCGGCGGCCGCGCCTCCGCCGAAACCCTCATCTCCAAGTCTTTCGAATTCCTTCTCGAGCGCGAAAGCAACACCAGCATCCTGCGATCCTTCGACCTGCCCATCATCCAGCGTTATTTCCCCGAGTACGAACGTATCGTCGGCGCGCTTCTCGCGTAATCATTTCCCTCGAATCAGATCCCCAAAAACCCGCAGATCGTTAGGATCCACGTCGGACACTGCCCAGTAGCCCATATTATTCTGCATCCAATGCAGCACATGATAGCCGCCGAAGTCGCGTAGTTCCGGCTTCAAATCGGCACCCGGCGCGGGCGCTACGTACAGGCTGACAATATGCTGCCTCTTCCTGTAGACGACCGCAGCCGCCGGCTGCTGATGTATCACTTCCAGGCGCCCCCCAATGAGAATGAACTCGTTCTTGGTAAGATCCAGAACCGGAGGGGAGAAATCCAGCTTGCCCTGGAACCACGGCTTCACCGTATGCTGATCCGTGCTGATCACATCCACGGCATGCATGGGTTGCAGCGAGCGCAGATGGTTGTCCAGAATCTCGACCCCGGAGGCGTCCGCTCCTCTCTCGCTCCGCAGCATAGGAATCGCAACCAGCAACACTACCCCGGCAATCGCCGCGGCCATCGCCGGTCCAGTAAGCCAATTCCAACTCCAAAAACGAAATGCCGATTCCCGTCTTCCCGGCAATCCAGCCGCTATTTTCCGCTCCAGCGCGGCTCCCGGCGCGTACCCTAAATCCGCAGCTACAATTTCCTCGTGCAGACTCTCCAGCGCCGCATACTGCGCCGCACACGCGCGGCACTCCGCCAAATGCAGATCAATCGTGGCCGACCCCGCCATGTCCAGTTCATTGTCCAGCCGCGCGTGCAACAGCGGCCCCGCCTCACGGCATGTCATGCGGACACCCCCTTCGCGCCGCCCAGTTCCACCAATAAAAAATTACGTGCCCGCGACAGCCGCGACATCACTGTCCCCATGGGAATGCCCAAGACCGCAGCGATCTCCTTGTAAGACAAGCTTTCGATTTCGCGTAACACAATCACTTCGCGGAACTCCGGCTCCAGGCGCGAGATGGCCGCGCGCACCTGTTCACGCCGCGAGCGTTCCAGCAATCCGCGCTCCGGATTGGAGGCGCGGTCCTCTGGATCCTGGATCTGATTCTCCAGACTCGTCAGCCCACGCGATTTATAACGCCGCAGGAAATCCAGCGCCGTGTTGCGGACAATCGACAGCATCCACACCCGTGAATCGCTACCCCGAAAGCTTTCCTGCGCTTTGTAGGCCTTCAAGAACGAATCCTGCACGATATCCTCGGCATCCTGCTCGTTGCGCACTAGCCAGCGCGCTAGATTATACGCGGCCCGCATATGCGGCCACATGGTCAGTTCGAAACTTCTGACCTTGGTATCCACGGCATCCTTTCAAAAGCGGAAGTTCCTTCCAGTCTCGCGTAAATAAAGAGCACATTGAAATCCGCCCTACTAACTGGACGTAATACCTCGCTATTTTATTCCTGCAAATCCGCAGGGGAATAAATTCGCTCGGCGGCCTGTCTACTCTGACGAACGCGGCGCTCACGCCGCCACTCGAAAGGAAGCGATCATGTTTAACCCAAAAGAAAACGTCCTCACCCGCGCCATTGACCGCCGCGGCTTCTTGAAATGCATGCAATGGGCCGGCGCCGGCGTCGTATGGAGCTTCGCCGGGGGCTTGCCCTCATCCCGCCTGCTTGGCGCTCAACCCGCTAAGGCGCCAACCGAAGACTTCGCTTTCGTGCAGATCAGCGACAGCCATATCGGTTTCGACAAAGCCGCGAATCCCGATGTCACCGCTACCTTGCAGGCCGCCATCGATAAAATTAATGCCCTCGACCGCCAGCCTGACTTCATTCTCCACACAGGCGACCTCTCCCACCTCGCCAAAGCCGGCGAGTTCGATACCTTAGACCAGCTCCTTCGCGGACTGCGCCAAAAGCAAGCCTTCTTCGTCCCCGGCGAGCACGACCTCCTTGGAGACGATGGCAAACAATACCTCGAACGCTTCGGCAAAAGCAGCGAAGGCCGCGGCTGGCAAAGCTTCGATCACAAAGGAGTCCATTTCGTCGGCTTGAACAACGCCGCTCAGCTCGAAGGTATGGGCGCCCTCGGAGACCAACAAATGGCCTGGCTAAAGAACGACGTGTCTAAGCTCGGCGCCAGCACTCCCCTCATCGTCTTCGCGCACATCCCACTGTGGGCCGCATATCCCGAATGGGGTTGGGCCACTAAAGACAGCGCGCAAGCCCTCGATCTGCTCAAGCGCTTCGGCTCGGTGACCGTCCTCAACGGCCACATCCATCAGGTCATGCAGAAAGTCGAAGGCAACGTCACGTTCCACTCCGCCATGTCGACCGCCTTCCCCCAGCCCGCGCCTGGCACCGCCGCATCCCCCGGCCCCATGAAAGTGCCCGCCGAAAAACTTCGCGATGTGCTCGGCATTCGCAGCGTTCATTTCGTAGCCGGGTCGCACGACTTGGCCATTGTCGATTCCCCACTGAGCGCGGCTTAACACGCATATGCGCTGTCTCTCGACTCTCACCATTCTCACAGCAGCCATGGCGCTCGCCGCGTCAGTTAAGGACCCGGCCCGCGGCCGCGACGCCTTCGATAAACGCTGCACCGGCTGCCACGCGCTCGACAAGATCAAAATAGGACCACCCCTGCGCGGCATCTACGGCCGTTCCGCCGGAAAAAATCCGCAATTCGCCTACTCCGAAGCGGTGAAAGCCGCGCCAATCGTCTGGGATGAAGCCACGCTTGACCGCTGGCTCACCGACACCGATAGCGTCATCCCCGATAACGACATGGCTTTTCGCTTAAATGACCCGGCCGATCGCGCCAGCATTATTGCCTACTTGCGCCAGGTCTCAGGCAAATAGAGGAACAGCATGATCAAAAAACTGCTCATTGCCGCCGCGGCAATCGCCCTCGCCGCCGCGGGCGGTTCGCTGCTGCATCCCTTCGGTGCATCCGCGCCTGGTACGGATCAGCCGATTCTCCGCGAAGCCCAGATCGACCCCGCCACCCTCGCCGTCCTCCAGCGGGCATGCCAGAATTGCCATTCGCAACAAACCGAGTGGCCGTGGTACAGCCACATCGCGCCGATGTCCTGGATGATCGCGCGCGACGTTCAGCAAGCCCGCTCGCACATGAACCTGTCGCACTGGCAACACTATTCCGTCGAGGACCGCCTGCAATTGTTGAGCGCCATCGGCAGCGCCGTCAGAAATCGTCAGATGCCCCTAGAACGCTATGTGATCTTGCATCCCGAAGCCCGCCTCACCGCGAGCGAACGCCAGCAGATCTACCGCTGGACAAAATCCGAGCGCAGCCGGCTGAACCTACTGCACTCGACCGGCGGTCTGCACGGTCAGTTCGACGTTCTTGCTCACCTTCAGTAAAAAGTTGCTAGGGTTTTTCATGCCCCACTGCACGTAGGGAATCACGAATCCAGTGGAGGCGGCGACGTCTCCGTTCTTCACCTGAGCACGAAGGTGCAGCGTCAACTCGTGAGCCGCGCCATGAATCTGAAAGTTGCCGTGGAGCTCCATCTGCGATTCGCCCTGCGGCGCGAGTTCTCCGCTCATGTGGTCCGGCGTGAAGACCGCGTCAGGATAACGCGCGCTCTCCAATATCTCCTCATGCATTCGCTTATCGCGAGCGCCGCTGCCCGAATTCCCGCTAGTGACATCCACCACGATCTCTCCCCATGCATGGCCTGTCGCGGGATCGAATTTGACCACGCCGCGCTTCAGCTTAAACGTGCCGTGAACCGTGTGCAGGACGTCGCTCAGGGTGAATTGAACAGTGGTCCGCGCCGGATCGAGCTCAATGCTGCTTTCAGCCGCGGCCAGCCGCAGACTGCCGGCTGCGAGGACCAATAAAATGCGCTTCATAAAGGCTGCCATTCAGACCGCAAGCACATGGCGTCCCAGCGGTAGCATCGAGTGCCGGATGAAATCGCCAGTGGTGGCCGAGCCCACATGCATCGCCAGTTGCGTGGCGAAAATCCGCGGGTCGGAAGACAACGCGCTCAGCACCCGCCGCCGCAGCCACGCCGAGCGATCCAGCGTCAGCATCAAGTCAGCCATGAAAGCGGGCCGCCGCGCCAGCCGCCGGTGAGTAGCGCCATACGTTTTAAGGTCGTTCCTCGCCAGCGCGTCTGCCAGCGCCATCCCCTGCTCGAAACCCAGCCGCAGTCCCTCGCCCGTAATCGCGTCCACAGATCCCGAAGCGTCACCCAATAGCAGGACACGGTCGCGATACACTCGCGCCAGCCTCCGCGTCGCCGAGACCGCGCCGCGCTCGTTCGTAGTAACCTCCGCGTTCTTCAGGCGCGCCCACAGCTCCCTATGAAACGGCAAAGCCTGGCTCAGACGCAGGCGCGAATCGCGCGAGATCGCCGCCACGCAAATCTCCTCTGGCCCAACAGGCGTGACATAAACCTGCGAATCGGGACCCCAATATATTTCCACGCAATCCGCCCACGGCCTGATTCGATAATGGCGCCGGAAACCAAAGCGCAGAGACTGGCGCCGCGTCGTTTCCAGGCCAGCCCACCGGCGAACCCGCGAATTCTCTCCATCGGCGCCGATCACCCAGCGGCAATCCACCGCCGCGCCATCCAACGCCACTCCGCTTGCCGTCAATCCCCTCACCGCCGTCCCCCACAGCAAAGTCGCGCCCGCTTCGTGCGCGCGATCCATCAATGCCTGGTGCAAGTGCGTGCGCCGGATGCCCACGCCCGTTCCGTTAGGAAAGCTGGCGTCCACTCTATCGCCGCCTCCCAAGAAGCGAATCCCGCGAAACGGAAAGCAATGCTCGGGACGCAGAACGACGCCCAGCCGCGCCAGCGATTCGAGCGCATCCGGCATCAGCCCTTCGCCGCAAGCCTTGTCGATTGGCGGCAATGCCGCGTCCGCCACCGTGACGCTGAATCCGCGGGAGCGCAAGGCGATCGCCGAAGCCAGCCCCACCGGCCCTCCGCCTACTATGAAGATGTCAGTTTTCAAGCTAAATATTTACCACTCTGCGCGCTAAGCTGAGCGCTTCGGTCCAGAAGGACGCTGAAGTGTGCATCAGCTCGGCCACCGCCGTCATCGCACGCACGAATTCATCTATCTGCCGCTCTTCCACCACCAGCGGCGGCGCGGCCTTCAACACCATGAAATTGTTTCCGCAGATCTGCGTCAGAATGTTTTGATCGCGGAACAAGCGCATCACCACCAGTTGCCCGAACATGGCGGGATGTATCTTATTGAAAATCGCGAAGGGCGACCGCAAGGCGAGACTTCGCGGCGCCTGGAACGCGATCCCATTCAGGAGCCCGATCCCCCGAATCTCAGCGATCATTTCATAACCGGACAGAGCCTCCCGCAGCCGCTCGCGCAAATATTCCCCCACGGACGCGGCGCGCACTCCCAAGTGTTCACGCTCCAACACATCCAGCGTCGCAATTCCCGCGCGCATGGCCAGATGGTTCTCGCTAAACGTCGAAGTGTGGACAATCGATCGCTTCAAAGACCCATACACCGAATCATAAATTCGGTTCGACATCAGCACCGCGCCGCACGGGACCAGCCCGCCGCTCAACGCCTTCGCGAGCACCACCATGTCAGGGTCCAGATTGTAGTGCTGCGCCGCCAGAAAGCGTCCCGTTCGAAACATCCCGGTCTGCACTTCATCCAGAACCAGCAGCGTCCCGTATTTGCGGCAAGCCGCTTGCGCCGCTTCCAGGTACCCTGCGGCCGGCACGCAAATTCCCGCTTCCGATTGCACCGGCTCCACGATGAAAGCCGCCACTTTGCGCGTTCGCAGTTTCGCTTCGAGAGCCGCAATATCCCCAAACGGCACCGCTTCCGTATCCGGCAGGAGCGGACCGAATCCATCACGCCAGAACGCGTCATCCATCAACGAGAGCGCCCCGCATGTCAGTCCGTGAAATGCGCCGCTGGCATAAACGAATCCGCTGCGCCCTGTGTTCGCGCGCGCGAATTTGATCGCCGCCTCCACGCCCTCACTTCCGGAGCTGCAAAAAAACACTTTGTCCAGCCGTCCGCCCGCCAGACCGCACAACCTCTCCGCCAGTTCCCCGGCGGGTTCCGAAACATGGCTCTGCAGCATCGCCGGACCCTGCCGGTCCAGTTCCCACTGCAATGCCTCCACAATGGCCGGATGGTTGTGTCCGGCGTTATGTACGCAGTACCCAGAGAGAAAATCCAGGAACCGCCGCCCGTCTTCCGCCTGCAGTTCCACCCCCACGCAACGCCGGTAGCGCACGTTCATCTGCAAAGCGTCGAGCAACCGCACCCATTGCGGGTTTACGTGTTCTTGATACCCGGCGCTCGAGGCAGCAATATCTTCCCGTAAAGGCAGCATCGTAACTATTAGTACCGACGCAGGCGCGGAGTCCCCGGTTTCCGCTAAACCAGCCGGCAACAACGCCCGCACCGCCCCCGCGCTGGTCCGCGGAAGGATTGTTCCCCGAGGCCTATAATTTAAGTAACTCGATGCGCAAGCGGTATCTATTCTGGTCAGGCTTGGCCTTGCTGGCGATTCTACTCACGCTAGTCGTGTGGCAAGTGTCCTTCAGTTTCGGCGACTACGGCCCTGCCGACGCCGGCCAGACCTTCGTGTTCTGGGCCGTCTCAACGCTCATCTTCCTGCTCACCGTCACCCTGGGCTTCATGCTTTTTCGCACCGGTGTCAAGCTGTATCTCGAGCGTCAGGCCAATCGCGAAGGCTCGCGCATCAAAACCAAAATGCTGGCCGGAGCCCTCGCCCTCAGCCTCTTGCCCGTCGTCTTTCTGGCGTTGTTCAGCTATGTGATTTTGAACCGCAACGTGGAGAAATGGTTTAGCCGCCCCGCCGAAGGTATCCGCACCGACCTGGTGCAGAGCAATCGTGCGCTCTCCTCAGAAGTGCAAGGCCGCGCCGATGCGCTGGCGCACTGGCTCGCCCTGCTGCCCGAAGTGGACGCGGCTACCGCCGATTTCGCTGCGCTCTGCCGCGATAACAATATCGCCTCCCTGGAAATCCATGCCCCGGCGTTGCCTCCCTCCATCGTCTGCCCCTTGCAGCCCGGCACCACCGGACTATTCACCGCCACCGCTCCCCTGCCTACCGGAACCCTGACACTAGCGGTTCGCTCCGCCGCCGATATGCAGCGAACTCAAAGTGAAATCGATCGTTACATGGCCGAGTACGGCCAGCTCGCCGCGCAAAAAAGAAACATCCGCACCCTGTATTTGCTATTCATTCTAGCCATCGCACTGTTCATTCTATTCGTAGCCACCTGGATCGCGCTGCTGCTCTCGCGCCAGATTATCTCGCCGATTTCGGCCCTGCTGGTCGCAGCCAGCGAAGTCCGCAAAGGCAACCTGGGCCACCGCGTCCGCGTCAAAGCCGTCGACGAGCTTGCCACGTTAGTCCGCGCCTTCAATGAAATGATGCAGGAGCTCGAAGCCAATAGCCGCGAGCTCGAAAGCCGCCGCCGCTTTACTGAAACCATTCTCGAAAGCATCCCCACCGGCGTGCTCTCCGTCAGCGCAGACGGCCGCATTCAGCGCGTGAATCGCGCCCTGCAAGGTTTGCTGCCGCAGGAGCAAGTCGAGCGCGCCGCGCATTTGAGCGATCTGTTTTCGCGCGAAGACGCCATCGAGATCGAGTACTTGATGAAGCGCGCCCGCCGTACCGGTATCGCCGCCAGCCAACTGGACGTGCAAACGCCCGCGCAGGTGCTGCATTTGGCGATTACCGTGTCCGCTCTCCCCGCGCTGCCCCCCGCCGGCCAAGGTTTCGTCATAGTGCTCGAAGATACCAGCGAATTATTGCGCGCTCAGAAGGCCGCGGCTTGGCATGAAGTGGCACGCCGCATCGCTCATGAGTTGAAGAATCCTCTCACGCCCATCGCCCTGAGCGCCGAGCGCATCGGCCGCATTCTCGATCGCGGCGGCATTACCCCGGACTCGCAGCGCATCCTCCGCGAATGCGCCCGCACCATCTCCCGCGAAGTGGAGTCCGTAAAAACCTTGGCCGACGAGTTCTCGCAATTCTCCCGCTTCCCCGCCGCCCAGCCTGTGTCCAGCGATCTGAACCAAATCGTCCAGAACGCCTTGGCCGTCTTCCTCGGTCGCCTGGAGGGCATCGATCTGCGAGTGGAACTCGCCACCGGCCTCCTGCCCGTGCAAGTTGACCCCGAACAGTTCAAGCGCGTAGTTGTGAATCTGGTCGATAACGCCGCCGAAGCCATGCGCGATGCTCCCGTCAAGCGCCTCCTGCTGCGCACCGTCGCCACGGCGCCCGATTCCATAGAACTCTTGATCGCCGACACCGGCTGCGGCATCTCGCCCGAAGACAAGGAAAAATTGTTTCTGCCCTACTTCTCCACCAAAGGCCGCGGCACCGGCCTGGGACTCGCCATCGTTAGCCACATTCTATCCGAACACGGCGCGCGTATCCGCGTCGAAAACAACCGCCCCGCCGGCGCGTGCTTTTATGTGGAAATCCCGGCCACTGTCGCCGCCGAGGCCGAGGCCCGCGCGTGAAGACCACGCGTATCCTGATCGTAGACGACGAACCCGGCATCAGAGAGTCGCTGAGCGGTGTTCTTGAAGACGAAGGCTATTCCTGTAGCGCCGTCGAGAGCGGCGAGAAGTGCATCGAAGAACTCGCCCGCAATAATTACGAAGCGGTTCTGCTGGACGTTTGGCTCGACGGGATGGACGGCCTCGAAACTCTGGCCCGCATTCAAGAAATCCCCTTCGCGGACCGCCCAGAAGTTGTCATCATCTCCGGCCACGGCACCATCGAAACCGCGGTCAAAGCCACCAAGCTCGGAGCTTTCGATTTTCTGGAAAAGCCCCTGACCATTGACAAAGTCACCGTCGTGCTCAACAACGCCGTGCAGCAGCGCCGCCTGGAGCTGGAGCTCAACCGTCTCAAAGAGTCCGGCGACGCCAAACTGCGCATCATCGGCGATAGCGTGCCCATGAAGGCGCTCCGCCAGCAGCTCGGCTTGATGGCCGCCACCAACGGCCGTGTTTTGATCTTCGGCGAGAGCGGTACCGGCAAGGAGCTGATCGCCCACGCCATTCACGCCGCCAGTCCCCGCGCGCCCGAAGCCTTCGTCGAAGTGAACTGCGCGGCTATCCCCGAAGAATTGATCGAAAGCGAATTGTTCGGCCACCGCAAAGGCAGCCTCGCTGGCGCGCTTGATGACAAGATCGGCAAGTTGCAAAAGGCCGACGGCGGCACACTCTTTCTCGATGAAGTCGGCGACATGTCGCTGAAGACGCAAGCCAAGCTCCTCCGCGCTCTTGACGAGCAGCGGTTTGAACCCGTCGGCGCCGCCCAATCGATTAAAGTCGACGTGCGGGTTGTCGCCTCCACGAATAAAAATCTGGAAGAGGAAATCGAACGCGGCAATTTTCGCGAAGATCTGTTCTACCGCCTGAACGTGGTCCCCTTCCACGTCCCGCCGCTTCGCGAGCGCATCGAAGACGTGCGCCTGCTGGCTGACCATTTCCTGAGGGAGTTCACCACCGCCTACGGCCGCAAGCCCAAGCAACTGACCGAAGATGCCTTCCGCGCGCTCGAAGAATATCCTTGGCCCGGTAACGTGCGCGAGCTGCGCAATCTGATGGAGCGCATTGTCATCATGAATCCGCAAACCGGTATCGACGCGCGCCATATTACTCTCGACCGCTCCCGCCGCGCCGTCTTTGACCGCCCCATGGAACGCTTCGGGAGCCTGCAAGACGTTCGCGAAGCCGCCGAGCGCGATTACATTCTGAAGAAGCTCGAAGAAGCCAAAGGCAACGTAACCCGCGCCGCCGAAATGTTAGGCCTTGAGCGCAGCCACCTGTACCGCAAGATGAAGGCTCTCGGCATCGCGCCCAAGGAATAACGTGCCTGCGCCCACGCTTCGCCGGCTCACCGGCGTGTTCTTACGCATCGGCAACACTACCTTCGGCGGCGGACTCCCCACCATCGCCGCCCTGCAGCGTGAATTAGTGGAGCAACACGCCTGGCTCTCACCGGAGGATTACGGCCTGGCATTCTCCCTAGCACGCATCACTCCCGGGACCAACGTAATCGCATTCTGCGCCGCCGCCGGCGCGCGCATCCTGGGCTTGCGCGGCGCACTCGCCGGAGTTCTCGCCGAAACCGCGCCGTCCGCGGTGCTAGCCGTTCTCATGACGCAAGGGTACGAGACTTGGCGCGGCAACCCCTGGGTGATGGCCGCCGTCGGCGGAACCATCGCCGCCGTAGCCGCCATGATGTGGTCCAGCATCTGGTACCTGGTCAAACCACACTTCAAAAACCGCGCCGGCGCCTCCCGCGCGCTTATCATCACCCTGGGCGCATTCGCCGCAGTGTGGAGATTCGGACTCGGCCCACTACCCGTGATCGGCATCGCCGCCCTTCTGGGCTTGCTGTGGGTTGACCGGGCGTGAACCTTTTCCTGCTCTACCTGCTGCTTTTTAAAGCCGTGATCACTTCCTTCAGCGGCATGGCCTCGCTGCCCGTCGTGCGCCAGGATTTCGTAGTCACGCGCCACGTCTTGACTGATCGCCAACTCAACACCGCGATCGTAGCCGGCCGCACCGGCCCCGGACCTAACGGCCTGTACCTGGTAAGCGTCGGCTACTTCGCCGGCGGACTCCCCGGCGCTTTCGCCGGATTCATTGCCTTGATCACGCCCGCATTCCTCGTTATTCCCTTGATGAGCTGGATCGGCAAATACGCCAGCCTCCCGCGCATTCGCAGTGCCATCCGCGCAGTGATCTTAGCCAGCGCCGGGCTCTTAATGGCCGCTTCGATTCCGTTAGCCCGCGATGCCGCCACCGGACCCGTCGCCATCGCCATCATCCTCGCTAGCTTCTTCGTCTTAACCTTCACACGCGTAGAAACCTGGCGCGTGATGATCGCCGCGGCCGCTATAGGTCTAAGCGCGAAACTATTTGGCTAGCCATGGTTCGGCCGCGCTTAGCACCGCCCGCGCCACTTGTTCTTCGTCCAGCGATCCGTCGATTAACTTCACCCGCTTCGGCTCGTCCTCGGCGAGCTGATGATAAGCCGCTCGCACCTTGCGATGAAATTCGAGTGACTGTTCGTCGAGCCGGGTCTCGACATCCTGCGTCCGTTGATTCCGCCGCTGCGCCCGCACCAAGCCGGTCTCGACATCGATATCGATCACCAGCGTAAGATCCGGCACCAGCCCCCGGCATGCGATGCGATCGACCTCATACACCACGTCCGCTCCCAGTCCTCGCGCTGCCCCCTGATACACCAGCGTTGAATCCGTGAATCGGTCGCAAAGAACGATCTGTCCGTTCGCCAGCGCCGGAAGAATCGCCTGGTCCACATTCTGCGCCCGCGCCGCAAACATCAACAGAAGCTCTGCCGTGGCGCACAATTCCTGATTCTTCGCGTCCAGCAGCACCCGCCGGATCTGCAGCCCGATCGGCGTCCCGCCAGGCTCCGCCGTTTCCAGCACCGGTCGATTCTGGCCGCGTATCTTTTTGCCCAGCATGCGCAGTTGAGTGGATTTTCCACTCCCCTCCGGCCCTTCAAAAGTAATGAAGACCCCGCGCCTAATCATAGACAAAATGCAAAACCTTTTTCAAATCGTCCCACGCTTCACGCTTGGCATTCTGGTTGTAAGGCCGCAATAAATACGACGGATGATACGTAACCATCAGCGGAATGTCGCGCCACTTGTGCCAGTTCCCGCGCAGTCGCATCACCCCGTCCTTCGTCGCCAGCAGCACCTTCGCTGCCGTCGACCCCAGCGCGCAAATCGCTTTTGGCTGGATCGTCATCAACTGCCGGAACAGAAACTGCCCGCAAATCTCCATCTCATCCGGCTGCGGAGTGCGGTTCTCTGGAGGCCGGCACTTCACCACGTTGCAGATATAAACGTCTGGGCGCTGAATAGGAATGCCTTCCTTCAAAGCAGTGCCCTCGATCATCTGCGTCAGTAGCTGCCCGGCGCGTCCCACGAAGGGCAGTCCCTGCGCGTCTTCCTCGGCGCCCGGCCCCTCGCCCACAAATACCAATCGCGCCTGCTCATTGCCCGCGCCGAAAACAATCTTGTTCCTCTGCTCACACAACCGGCAGCGCTTGCAATCGCCGATGTCTTCACTGATCTTCCGCAACGTGTCGCCGGCCGGCACCAGCGACGGCAATTCGCTGAACCCAGCCGCGAGCGTCACCTCGGGAGCGGATACGGCTGAAACCTTTTCAATCGCCGGCACACCCGGCGCGCGCCGGTAAAGATTTTTCACGCCGAGATCCTGGTAGAAGGTGAGATATTGACGAAGCTGTTCGCTAGTCATCGCGCCGCGTGCAAGGCCAGCCGCAAACGCATCGCTTCATCCAAGATACGCCCGGCGATGGCGCGTTTAGAAGCGCGCTCCAGCGGGATCGTCTCGCCCGCGCGCGTCACCAGCACCACTTCATTTTCGTCCGCTTCAAACCCGGTACCCGCCTGCGAAACCAGATTGCCCACCACCATATCGCAATTCTTCTGCTGCATCTTCCGCCGCGCTTCCTCGATCAGGTTGCCGGTCTCGGCAGCGAAACCGATTAGTAGCCGGTCGCCCTTCTTGGTCCCGGCCTCAGCCAGAATATCCGGCGTCGGCTCCAGATCCAGCGCCAATCGCGCCGCCGTCTTCTTCATTTTCTGCTGCGATGGATTGGCAATGTAATAATCCGCCACGGCCGCGGCTTTGATCACGATGGTCGCTTCGGACAAGTGATCCATCACCGCTTGCCGCATTTCCAATGCCGTGCGCACCGGCAAAAGCGTGACCTCGCGCGGCGCCGCCAGACTCACCGGCCCTGACACCAGCACCACCCGAGCCCCCCGCGCCACAGCTTCCTCCGCCAGCGCGTAACCCATTTTGCCGCTCGATCGATTACTCAAATAGCGCACGCCGTCAATCGGCTCCTGCGTCGGACCGGCCGTGATCAGAACGGTCTCGCCCTCCAGATCCCGCCGCTTATACTTTTTGCTAGCCGCCAGCACGGCATCCGCGATGTCGGCCGGCTCCGCCAGGCGCCCCGGCCCAATCATGCCGCAAGCTAGCAGCCCCTCATCTGGTTCAACGATCACATGCCCGCGCGCCCGTAGCGCCGCGATGTTCGCCTGCGTCGCCGCATGATTCCACATGTTGCTATTCATCGCGGGCGCCAGCACCACGGTCCCCGTGAACGCCAGATAAGTTGTGGTCAGCAGATCGTCCGCCAGCCCATGTGCGAATTTAGCCAGCAGATCCGCGGTCGCCGGAGCCACCACCAGCAGCTCGTTTTCCTGTCCGATGCGGATGTGCTCGATCGCGCTCGCCAGCGTGTCCTCGGCGCTAGCCGCGGAAAATAAATGCGTGTGCACCTTGCGCCCCGTGAGCGCCGCGAACGTTAGCGGCCGGATGAATTCCTCCGCCGCTCGCGTCATCACCACGTCGACAGTGAAGCCCCGCTCCATCAGCGCGCGCGCCAGCTCCGCCGCTTTGTAAGCAGCAATGCCTCCGCCCACGCCCAGCGCGACGTTCATCATTCCCCGTTATTCTTCGGCGGCCACCGCGAATGTCTTCTGAATCGCCGAGTCTTCGTAAGGCACCAGCCCGCGCCGCACTTCTTCCATCGCTGCTACCGTCGGTTTTTTAGAGGTCGTCGGCAGCATGCTGCGCGCGCCGCCCTGCAATTGGCGAGCCCGCTTCGCAGCCACAATGATAAAGCGGTAGGCGCTCGCTTCCGGATCGTCCGGAATCACGTTCTGCGCCACTTGTTTCAGATTGGTTTCTGCCATTTGTAGTTCGGTCCTTTTACAAAAACGTTTCGAGTATCGGACGGATCTCATTCTCCATCCGGTCGCGCCGGCTACGCGTCGCTTTCACGATGGCCACCAAAGTCTCCACCGACGCCGCTACTTCCCGGTTCACCAGCACATAATCGTACAAAGAATAGTTGCGAATCTCTCCCGCCGCGTCATGCAAACGCCGCAGAATCACAGCCTCCGAGTCCTGGCTGCGCGCTCGCAGCCGCTCTTCCAGGATCTGCCGGCTCGGCGCCAAAATAAATATGGAAACTCCGTCCGGAATTCGCTGCTTTAATTGTCGCGCACCCTGCACGTCGATGTCGAGCACCAGATCGTACCCCTCCGCCCCGGCCCTCTCCAGCTCGCTTACATGCGTCCCGTAGTAGTTGCCGAACACCTCGGCGTACTCCAGAAACTCGTCTTTTGTAATGCGCTCCTCGAATTCCTCGCGCGAGATGAAATAGTAGTCTTCGCCGTCGCGTTCCTGCCCGCGCGGATAACGCGTCGTGTACGAAACCGAAAATCGCAGCTTGGGAACCAGCCGCATCAGTTCGCTGACCAGCGTGCTTTTGCCCGAACCCGAGGGCGCTGAGATGATGAAAACGGTCGTCATTCCCGGATTCATTCGAGATTCAACGATTGCTCGCGAATCTTCTCGATCGCCGCCTTGCCGGCCAGCGCCAGATCCGTGATCTCCATGGCCGGCGCCCCCGCCCCGCTCGTCTTCGAAAGAATAGTATTGGTCTCGCGATTCATTTCCTGCAAGAGGAAGTCCAGCTTCTTGCCCACTTCCCCGCCCGCCCCCAGCAGCGCCGCCAGGTGCCCCGCATGAATTTTCAGCCGTGCCAGTTCTTCCCCAATGTCGCTTCGGTCCGCCAGAATCGCCGCCTCCTGCGCCAATCGCTGCGGATCCACCTGGATACCCTTGGCCACTTCCTGCAAACGCTCCGCCAGCCTTTTTTGAAAATAATCGGACGCAGCGGCACGCAACTCCTCCATGCGTTCCGCCGCGGCATGCAAGCTCTGGTTGTGGCCGCGCAATTCTGCGGCAATGGCGCTCCCTTCGCGCGCGCGGAATTCATTCAACTCCGCGAGCGCCGCCCCCAGCGCTTCTTGCAGCACGGCTTCCGTCCCCTCCGGCGGGCCCGCCGTCTCGGCAGCAGCGAACATGCCAGGAATGCGTAGCGCCGCATTCAAATCCGGTTGCGTTTCCAGTTCGAGCGCCGCCGCCTCTTCCCGAAAAATCCGCAGATAGTTGTGCAGGAATTCACGGTCCAGCGCCAGCACCGCCCCGCCATTCGCGCTTTTAGGGATTGACACCCGCACCTCCACGTGGCCCCGCGCCACCGTAGCCTTC